>DAOUWT010000359.1 GCA_030666985.1 Chloroflexota bacterium | reverse complement strand
GGCGTTAAAGAGTTCCACTGCGCGGGGGATGTCTTCCATTGTGGCGGGGCGAGCGGTGAAGCCTTGGGGGAGTGATGTATTCATGGTTGTCTCCAGTTATGAGTGATAAGTGATGAGTGAAACGTGATGCGTGATCTCTTCACGTCTCAGGTTTTATTCCATTGATTTCCGATACGAAATCCAGGTCTTTTTATTTTCGTAGCCCATGCCTTGATAAAGGTTAAGGGCACCGTTGGGGTTTTTGGTATCTACGCCCAAGGCGGTATCGTCGTAGCCCATCTCGCGGAACATGTGGATGCTCTGCGCTATCAGGGAGCGGGCCAATCCCCGCCGGCGCCAGGGACGGCGCACACAGATGGGGTCTGTCCAACCACGCTTGCGGTTGAATTCCTTGTTTTCCTCTGTAAAGAAGCCGTTCAAAACCATCCCGGCCACTTGGTCGCCATCCCAGGCTACTTTCCACAAATGCTGTTTGTTGTCTGGGTTGGTAAGGAAACGTTGATAATCTTCCTCTGTCTTAGCCGTATAGCCCCAGTGGTCGCGGAAAGCCTCATCATCTGCTTCCCAAATGGGACGCATGTGCTCCTCTTTGACAGGGCGTATTTCTAACCCAGCGGGCAGGGGAGCTTCGGGGATAGGGACATCTATAGAGCGCGTCATCTCAAAGAAGTAGCGCTCAGGTTCGTACTCCATGCTTTCTAGCAAGGCGGTGGCTCCCGGCATAGTGTCGCCGCTCCAACCTTCAAAAAAGTGTGGGGCGTTTTGGGGATGCTCGTTCTCCTTAGCGATCTCGCGCAAGCGGTTTTCATTATACGCCAGCAGAGCAGTGCCCAGACCTTTGCGGCGCCAATCGGGGTGGATGTTACCAAACATGCGGCAAACATAAGGGCCATCGGCTTCTTTGGCCCACCACACCCGGCAGAAAGCGATCATCTCTCCATTCACCTCGCCAACTATCGCGTCTTTGTAGGGATCGCAGTTTTTGAGATGGGTGTAGTTATGGCTCAATTGAGCGAGGGTTTCCATTTCTTCGGTTTTATCAGCTTTGTTGACCAAATTGGACAATACCAACATCTGGGGCCAGTCAGCCTCGCCGCGATAATGGCGAAAGCTCAGGCCGGGAATGGCGGGGGCGTTGGGGATGATTATGGTTTGGGTTTTGCTTGTATTCATTTCTTCTCTCCGTAGTAGTACATTTAATGAGTGCTGAGGTGACAAGGTAATGAGGGATGAGTGATCTCACGCATCACGCAACACGTTTCACTCTTCACTTTTTACTCTTCACGTTTCACTCTTCACTCTTTACTCTTCACTTCCTCTTCATCCGGCAATTTGAACTTCAACCACACCGGGATCACTGTCAGCAGCGAGATACCAGCCGTGATGGCAAAAGGTGTCTGGGGGCTATAACGCTCCCACAGTTGGGCGCCAATGGCCGGGGCGGGGAGTGAGAAAATTCCCAGGCTGCTGCGCAACAGGCCAAAGGCCGTCCCTCGCAGGTGATCGGGGACAACTTTGCTGGTCAGCGATTGGTAGGCGGGGGACATCATCCCTACCCCAACCCCGAAGACGGCCCAAACAATGGCGTATCCCCAAAAAGTGTTGACATTGAGGAAAACGAACAGGGCCAAAGAGTTCAGCAAAAAGCCGCTCACAATGGCTACCCGCTCCCCTTTTTTGTCGGCCAACTTCCCGGCTGGGATGGTGGTGATCATGTTGAAAACCCCAAAGACGGAACTCAGCAGGCCAATCTGTTTCATGTTCAAGCCGCCAACTTCCTCCAGGTAAAGTGACTCTAGGGTAAAGGCCATCGTGTAAGCAATATCCTGTATCCCATCGGTTATCAACAGCCAAGTCAGCACCCCGCCGGCAAAGATCAGCACGGTTATGGCGCTAAGTTTTCCTTTTAGATTGCCCAAGGAGAGTTTTTCGGGATTGGATTCCTCACCCCGGGCTGCCACACGGGCCATGCCAATGCGGATCACAGCGGCCACGGTGTACAACAACCCAGCCCAAACGAACATAATTTTGAAGCCATAGGCATCAGCCACCCATCCCCCCAGCGGAGGGCCAATGATCACCACGAGCATAAAAATACTTTCAGTGACGCCGAATACTCTAGCTCTATTCTCTTCCTCAGATTGTTCGGCGATGAATGCGCTGAAGCTGGGGCCAATCAGGGAGCGTGTCACCGCGCCCAAGCCTTCAGCCAGCAATATCCATTGCCAGGTTGGTGCCAGGATCAGGGCAAAATAAGAAATCACGCCCGCCACACTCCCCATGGCAATGCTGCGCAAACGTCCCAGGGTATCAGATATCCATCCCCCCAGAATTTGCAGCACCAAGGGGATAATGCGCGAGAGCGTGAAAAACAATCCCACCTGCACCACGCTAGCGTTGAGTTCCTTGAGGTAAAGGGGCAGCAAAGAACCATACATGTTGCCGGCGATGTTAGCCAGCACCATGGCGGTCATAAAAAGTTTGAGCGTATTGTTAAGGATCGGTTTTTTCTCGGTTGCGATGGTTTGATTTTCCATTGTTGTTTGTCCTTGTTGTCTACCAATCTTCGCGAATCTCTGTTACTGGCTCGAGGGGGAACGCCAGTTCCCCCGGACGCAACCCGCTGGATCTGGCGATCCAGCTCGAGCGTTTATAATTAAACCGTGTAACTCCTCACCCATTGTCATTTCGACGAGGATGTTTCAGCCAAATACTGGCTGAATTAGGAGAAATCTTTGCTGATGGATGCAAGATTTCTCACTTCGTTCGAAATGACACCTGAGTAGT
>DAOUWT010000388.1 GCA_030666985.1 Chloroflexota bacterium | reverse complement strand
TATCTCGGTTCCAGAAACCCTTTTGTGAACTTGCTTCTTGGTATTTCTTGCCCCGCTTACGCTTTGATATCGGTGATGATGGAGATGTTTTTATTTCTTTGGCCAGGTATTCGCCGCGTTGGGGGAGAAAATATCCGACTGCCAACAGCAGCGCAGCATAGGTCCAAAAATAGGTGCGTGTAGCGACAATCGCGATCCCGAAGTTGATCTCGGCAAAGTGAGAGACTATGGCGGCGAGCAGTACGATCAATGTGATAGAACGGGCGGAACTAAATTGAATTGTGTCGCTACTCTGTTTTGTAAATAGGGCGCTCAACGTCAGATAGCCGATCAAGCCCAAAATTGCGCCAAAGGACAGGGCGACACCGAAGAAGGATATCCCTTGCCAGAGATAAAAAACGATTGCGCTGAAGATGCCGCCGCCAAAATAAAAGGCAAAGAAAGTGATTTTTTGCCGGTTTGAATTGATCAGCCCTAACCATTTTAGGCCATAGTAAAACACAGCCGCGAACACCCCCAGGTAGGCAGCCAGCCCTAACCCGCCGGTGATGACCAGAGAATCCCAGGTTTCATTATGAGAACGGTCAGGAGAAGCGTTGCGTTTTTCAACATGGGCTAATTCAGGCGGGTAAAAAGGATTGTAGGCCATGTGCATTGTCTCTGGCCCGTAGCCGATGACGGGGCGTAGGAAATTGAAGGGGTCCTTGTGCCCGTCTGGATACTCTAGCGGGTCATGGGGGGCTACCATCTCGGCAGCGCCTTCCCAAATATATATTCTCACTTTTGCCGTGTTAGCTTCGGTATTTAACAGGTTGCCTAGACGCCCAATCGCCGGGTTATTTTTTAAGCCCTCAAGAGGGCCGCCGGTAAGGTTGAGCAGCAGAAGAAAGACGCCAGCCACGCTCGCAAGGCCGATGATGGTAAAGGTCATCCAGCGTTTGCGCCAATAGAGGGAGAGTAAAAGAAACAGGAAAAAGGAACCTGCCATAAGGCCTAGCAAAGGACCGCGGCTTCTACTAAAAAAGATGGTAATCAGTTGCAACGCGGCGATGAAGATATAGATGGTCGAGCGCGCCACGTGTTTTCCCAGGCCGTGCTCTTCTTTCAAAATGGCGTTGAAGGATTCGACAATCCGCCCAATGGTGAGTGGGAAGACCATAATCAGATAAGCGGCCACGAAAATGGCGTTACCCATATGAGAAGCAACCCGCCGGGTCACATCTCCACCCCAGGGGATGGGGTCAATCCCATAGTGTTGCAGTACACCATACAAACTTACCGGGAGGCTGGTTAGAATTGCTGTGGTGATAAGCCGGTCTACTTGACCGCGTCTTCTCAAGTTCCCAACCAGCGCGGCAAAGAGCACCAGATAGGACAGGGTTGTGTACGTCCCCTGCAAGCGCTGGTAGGAACCCCAAAAGCTGATCCGCGGAGTCACAGAAAGCACGGTTGCTGTGATATAAACTATGGCCAGTGCGATGACCAATCCCACGATGGGTGTCTTTATGAGTGTTTTGAGCGAGTCTGCCCACGAGATTTTGTTTTTGGGGATTCCTTCCTCGACGACCTTGATCAACCAGGCCCCCAAAATGATGAGCGCCAGCGTGCGCAGCAAGGTGGCTTTATCAGGCTCAAAGATGCGGCTGGAGTATTTGTTGAAGAAAAGCGGAGTCATGACCATAGCTGCAAGCCAGGCAGCTTCCATGATCCCTTCGGCATAGCGGCTGAGTTTTGTCGGCATAGGGCCTTCCCTTGTTAATCTCTCGATGAATTGTCAAAACAGCGAGGTGATTATACCAAGCCAATAGTTTTTGGGTGCCCCCATTCTTGATGTCGTGTTGACGGATCCCGGAAGGAATGCTAGAATTCAACTATTGAATTCAAAAATTGAATCCTGGAAGGAATCTTCATCCTGTGGTGTCTGCTGATAAATATCACCAACTACAAATGCTCGAAACCCTGGAAGCCGACCCGGAGATTACTCAGGCGGATTTGGCTGCCCGGGTGGGTATTGCGGTGGGAACCGTCAACTGGTATCTAAAGCAATGGTCCCAAAAGGGGTGGCTGAAAGTCCGCCAGATTGGGCGTTGGCGCTGGCAGTACATTCTCACACCCAAAGGGATTGCCGAGCGAACTCGGCTGGCGGGCAAGTATCTCGAGGCCTCGATGATTATTTACCGGCGCACCCGGGAGCAGGCCCGAAATATCTTGGGCGAGGTGCTTCAGGCCGGATATTCTCAGGTATTTGTGGCCGCTAAAGGGGATTTGGCCGACATCTTATCGCTGACCTGCCTGGAGATGGGGGTTGAGCGCGTGCCTGAAAACGAGAGCCGTGAAATCCCGGAAATTGTGCTGGATGGTACCCGCTTCGTGCTTCGCCTGCCTGACGTGGATCCCGTG
>DAOUWT010000237.1 GCA_030666985.1 Chloroflexota bacterium | reverse complement strand
TCTATGGTACATTTCAGAGATTGTTTCCATCATGCCAGAGATATAGCGATTTGTCAAAGGGCTAACTTAAAGCCTTGTTGAACCATATCTGATTCGTATCTTAAAAAATTGAACACTCACAAAAGTTTAAATCAGTTCATTATATCCTCAAAAATCTGAAGAGCTACCCCTAAGTGAGTATCAAGAATTGATATGTCATTTTCAAGTTCTAGGAGTTGACTTTTTAGAATATCCTGACTAATTCTCCACTCGTCATTGCCGTGCCATAAGTACGCAGTAATTCGTGCTATGTAAAATGCACCATTCTTAGCAATTTTACGTTTTGTTTCATCATCGCTTGAGTTGAGACCTTTGGCGCGAAGCCAATGAGTAGTATACCTTGCTATAAGTACTAAGATAATATGTGGTTCTACAATTTGCCCACCAAAAATCTTATCGTAAAACTGTCCCCATACTTTGTACTTACGACTCCGTGCATCAGATGGAGTTTTAAGTGCTATTGCAAGGTAAGCTTGCGCCACTTGCTCGTTCGGTATTATGCGCGAGGTGTCTATATCTTTATCGACAAACTGGCGAGGCTTTCGTTCGTAATGGTAATTATAGATACTAAAGGCTCGTTCCATATCTATCTGAATTGGATCATTAGCCCGAAGATTGCGGTTGCTAATTTTGTTTTGATTATTAGTAGTTAATACTATCTTATTTACCAAATCATCATCTGCCGCCTCATAGATTCGCAAAAGAACACGAACATCTGCTGCCAAGTCACCCTCTTTTTGCGCTAGTGCAAGTGTTGTGGCGGTCTGACAACCATTCACAATCTGCATATTTGTGATCCTGATATGTGGGCTGTCAGGATCTGTCACTGCGTCAAACTGATCACAAACGATCGTTATACCATTGTTGAGAAACCAGAACTGATAACTCAATTGAACATCAACACAAGTACTACGAATACCTTTATTGACGCCACCACCTGATCCCAAGAATCGGCGAATATTTAAATCGAAGATTGAACCTTCTTCATCATCATTGACCAAGCGAGCAATTTCGCTTGCTGGAACTGTGCAAACAAGGCCTTTGAGACCTTGTGAATAATACTTAATTAGAGATGGATTGTTTGCGTCATATCGTATGCGAATGCTGTCATCAATGCTCCTATGTTGCCGTTCTTGGGTGTTTAGTAGAGTCACAAGTTCATTTGCTCCACAGATATCTATCCGAAAATCAGCAAAAGTATCATTGTCGTATTCATCTCTTATAGTCTTTAGTTCTTGTTGAAATTCCTCTGAGATAGTTGAACTTAAACCATTTGTAGCGAAAGTGACAATAATTCGAATGTTGGAAGGTCCTATTCCATTTTGGAGTGAGCGATATTCAAAAATTTTGTCACGAAACGAAACATTTGATATAGTTTTTACATCTGCTCTTGACTTATTGAAAATCCAGTTCAGCCCATTTCGTATTTGAATCAGCGCGTTAGATGAAAAAGAGGTTGAATTCTTAGCTTGAAGCATGTAGACTGTTGCCTGTTCGTCATCTTCTTCAATGGTAATAACGTCAATCTGCTTATCTTGCCCCCCATCAACCAAATCATTTGGATCAAATACGTGAATACTAAGCCCTGTAATCAAGGAATGCGTAAACCGCAAAAACGCTTCATCATTGTCTGAAATTTTTAGGATATGAGATGTTTCCTCAACACGATCATGTACAATTTGCTGGCGAAGATTCATTATTACTCCTCTCCTCTATATCGAATATTCCTGTCTTTACTTTGTATTAGACCTACTAACAACTTAATATCTGCATGAACAACAATCCTCAGCGTGCCCTTCCAACGCCAGTAATACTAGTATAAGAAACCGCCCAAACATTATATCATGCTGGAATACCCCGGTAACACTGTTTTACAGGTGAAACTTCTCGCACCCGCCCCTTCACCCGCAAGTAAACTGCGGGCTACTTAGGTCAAGTCGGACAAATCCGACTCGGCGCCAACCTGTTTCCCTTACCCTCTGCCCCATGCCCCTTGCAACCTACCCCTCGCCATTCGCAACTCGCTACTCGCAACTCGTATACCTCTTCCTCCACTCATACAGCCGATTCAACGCCTCAATAGGCGACATCGCGCTCAAGTCTAACTCCTCCAATTCCTCCACCAGCGGATTTGTCTCCGGGAAGAGCGCAATCTGCTGCGGGGTATGGGGATCAATCTTCACGGCCTTGCCCGAAGACTTCTCCAACTGGCGCATGATCTCCTCGGCGCGTTGGACGACCGGGCCGGGCATCCCCGCCAACTGGGCTACATGGATGCCATAGGACTGATCCGCCCCGCCGGGGACGATATTATAAAGAAACACCACATCCCCATCCGCCTCGCTGACAGCTACGTTATAGTTCCGCACGCCCGGCAGCAAATCTGACAACTGAGTGAGTTCGTGATAATGCGTAGCAAAGAGCGTCTTGGCCCGCTTTTGGGGGTGATTGTGCAAATACTCCACCACCGCCCAGGCAATGGCCACCCCGTCGTAGGTGCTGGTTCCCCGCCCCACCTCGTCCAGAACCAACAAACTGCGCGGAGTAGCGTGATTGAGAATATTGGCCATCTCCACCATCTCGACCATAAAAGTAGACTGCCCGGCGTGAATCTCGTCCTGGGCCCCAATGCGCGTGAAAATGCGATCCACCAGCCCAATCCGGGCCGACTTAGCGGGGACAAAACTCCCCATCTGGGCCAAGAGCGCGATCAGGGCCACTTGCCTTAAATTTGTCGATTTCCCCGACATATTCGGGCCGGTGATGATGCGTATCCGCTCCCCCTCCTCGAAAACGGTGTCGTTGGGCACAAAACGCTGCCCCGCCAGGGTATGCTCCACCACCGGATGCCGCCCATCCCGCACGTCCAGCACATCCCCCGCCACCACCTCCGGGCGGACGTAGCCGTTCAGGGCCGCCGTCTCCGCCAGGGCCGACAACGTGTCCAAATGCGCCAGTGCCCGCGCCGTCCCCAGCATTTGCTTAGCATGACGCCCCAACTGCTGGCAGACATCGTAGAACAAACGCCGCTCAATCTCCTGAATCTGCTCCTCCGCGTTCAACACCTGCGTTTCATACTCTTTCAATTCCGGCGTCACATACCGCTCGGCATTCATCAAAGTTTGCTTGCGGATATAATCATCGGGAACCATTTCCGCCTTGGCTTTCGTGACCTCAATATAATATCCAAAGACCTTGTTGTGGCCCACCTTGAGCGAGCTAATCCCCGTCCGTTGCTGCTCCACGGCCTCCAAATCGGCGATCCATTCCCGGGCGTGGCGGGTGGATTCCATCACCGCGTCCAGTTCCTCTGCGTAGCCTTGGCGGATGATGCCAATATGCCCCACCGTGGCGGGGGGATTTTCCTGGATTGCGGAGGTGAGCAGCCCGTGGGAGGGGGAGCAGAGCGAGAAGCGGGAGAGCAGCCCTGCCAGGGGGAAATTTTCCTGGGGGTGGGGGGGGAGCAGTTCCCGGACGTCTGGCAGCATCCCCAGCGTGGCGCGGATGGCGACCAAGTCGCGGGGCTGGGCCGTGCCGCCCACCACGCGGTTAACCAGCCTCTCCAGGTCGTTCAGGGATTTCAACTCCGCCCGCATCTCGGCACGCAACAGCCCATCCGAGAAAAAGAACTCCACCCCATCGTGACGCTTGCGGATGGCTTCCACGTCCAGGAGGGGTTTGCTCACCCAGCGGCGCAAAAGACGCTTGCCCATGGGCGTGACGGTGCAATCCAAAACGCCCAGCAGCGACCCCTCAGCCGTCCCCGCCCGGATGGTTTCGGTAAGTTCCAGGTTGCGGCGTGTGGCGGCATCCAGGGTCATGAACTCTTGGAGGCTGTAAGTGCTGAGGGTGGAGAGAAGCCTCAACGCCTCGGGGCGGGTCTCCCCCAGGTACTGCACCACCGCTCCCGCCGCGCGAATCGCCAAAGGCTGGCCCCGCACGCCAAATCCATCTAAGGCGGCTACGTTGAACTGCTCTTTTAAGACGCTCTCGCAGCGCATTTCCTCGAAGCGCCAAGCCGGCCACTCCGTGTAATGAGTAGAGGTGTGGTTCTCGCTCCAATCCAGGGAGTCGGGGAAAAGCGTCTCGGCGGGGTGGAGGCGCAGCAGCTCGGAGCGGACGCTTTCGCGAATATCCCCCCCGCTCAACTCGGTGACGCCGAATTCGCCCGTGGTAATGTCTACGTAGGCTACTCCGGCGCGTTTCTCCTCGACCACGATGCAGGCCAGGTAATTGTTGGCATCCCCGGGGAGGAGACTTTGCTCCAGGATGGTGCCGGGCGTGATGACGCGCACCACCTCGCGGGGCATGAGGCCATTGATGGGCTGATCTCCCACCTGCTCGCATATTGCCACGTGATGGCCCGCATCTATGAGGCGGGAGAGGTAATTCTCGGCGGCGTGGTGCGGAATTCCAGCCATGGGAACCCGCGTCCCCTTGCCAACGTTGCGCGAGGTGAGCACAATGTCTAAAACGCGGGAAACGACCTTGGCATCCTCATCGAAGGTCTCGTAAAAATCCCCCAAGCGGAAGAAAATGATGGCGTCTGGGTATTGGCGTTTGATTTCAAGATATTGCCGGCGGACGGGGGTGGGTTTTGGGGTTGTCATG
>DAOUWT010000044.1 GCA_030666985.1 Chloroflexota bacterium | reverse complement strand
GGGGATGGCGTGGGGGTGGGCGTGGCGGTGGGGGATGGTGTTAGCGTGGGAGGGATAGGCGTCTCCGTGGGGGTGGGAGACGGCGGGACGGGGGGGGGCGTGGCCGTGGGGGGGGGAGGCGTCGGGGACGGCGTCGGGAGAGCCACATCCCCTCCCACGATTGCTCCAGCGCCGCTCAGCCCAATCACCAGAATAACGGCCAAAATAGTCACCACGCTCCCCAGCGTATATCCCAAAAACGTCAGCGGGCGGAATCCCAAAAAGACGAAAATAACTGTCCCCACTAAAGCGACAATCGCAATGTGAGTGGCAAAAACCACCAGGCCATCCGGCCACAGATGAGGGACATCTCTCCCCAGCCCAAACCCTGCCACGCTTAGCGGGATAAATAGCTCATAAGCCAGGGCCACACTTGGCAAGACAAAGCTGCTTTTTTGACGTGCCACTGCCAACACGGTAAGAACCGTCCCCACAATAAGTACCACGAGATGAGACCAGGAAACTTGGGCGTGAGAGACCGCATAAGTTAGTTTTTCGATAGATAGAACCCGTCCCGCCAATCCCCCCAAAAGACCTACCAAAAACACCAATCCGCTGGCCAATAAGGTGCTGAGCAGCCGCTGCCCAAAGAATTTGAATGAGCCAGTTACCGCCCCCAGGGATATGCCAATGACAGGCGTCAAAGGGGGAGCGGCCAAAACACCCAATACCAGCAGGGCCGGAGTATCTAGCATAATACCTACAACCAGAATAGCTGCCGCCAAAAGAGAGAACAAGAAAAAATCGAAGGACGGCGAGGTACGCTGGGCTACCTTGTCAATCCCCTTAGTCTCGGCATCTAGATCATCGGGAACCAAGTGCCGTTCCGCGCGCCGCCGCCGGGCGGCAGGGAGATCGTGTAGGTTTTCAGGATTGTGGCTGCTTTTTGGAATAGACATGGTAGTCGGGTAGTCTGATAGTCGGGTAGTCGATAGTCGGGTGGTCGGGTAGTCGGGTGGTCGATAGTCGGGTAGTCGATAGTCGGGTGGTCGGGTAGTCGATAGTCGGGTAGTCGATAGTCGGGTAGTCTGATAGTCGGTAGTCGGGCTATTGACTGCGAGACTAAAAACTACGAGACTACAAGACTAAAGACTACAAGACTACAAGACTACAAGACTACAAGACTACAAGACTATTATACTCTAAGTGGCATTTTTTGGGAGAGGTAGTAAAATGGTGACAGTCACTTTACCTGCAAAGGCCTCGCTTGTAGTAAGCCACGAGAGTGGCTCCATTTCAACAATGCCAGGAGACTTTTGCTTATGTACTTTGGCAATGTCACTTAAGTATGCTGTGTCACTGCGAGAAACGGGGATGGTTCACAGGATTGTGAAAAAGAAAGAGATATTTGCAGTCAGCACCACGCTCCCTGCGCAGTCCCCGGCGCAGGATTTCCCCTAAACCGCCGCCGAGGACTGCGGCTAGAGCATATAGTGATGAGAAATTATTGCAAATAACTCCCTCGTAAGCGTTCAGCTATGTCACTCTGAGAGAGCGTTTTTTGCGAGCGAAGAGTCTCCCAATTGCGAGGGAGGGGATTCTTCGGGTAAAAAACACCCTCAGAATGACACCTTCTGAACGGTTACACTCCCTCAAGCATCACAGTCTGGGTGAACCATCCCGAGAAACGCTTTTTGTGACGAAGCAGTCTCCCTGGGTGATGGAGAGATTGCCACGGCGGAAGAGCGCAGCCTCGCAATACCAACGGGTATACCCTTGCGGTATGACATCAAATTTGAAATATGATATTGTCAAAGTACTTAGCTTCAGGAGAATTATGAAATTTCGATCACGTCTTTATCTTGCGAGTATTTTAATAGCATGGCTCATCGCCGGCTGCGCACCTCCCCCGTCCCCCCCGCCTGCCCCCCCCACCGCTGAACCATCTTCCCCCACGGCAACATCAGCCCCCGCCCCAGCTTCACCATCCCCCAACCCAACCGCTTCGTTTGCGCCGCCGCTGGGGGTTTTCCTGTCCCCGCCGGATGCCGCTCCCGGCCTGGCGGCAGAGTTGCAGCCTTTGGTCTCGACCTGGGCAGAGGAGTCTGGACTCCGTTTCCAAATTCGGGAAACGCTATCCGAAAACGACTTTGCGGTGGAGGATATTCGCTGGGTAGTGGCACTTTCCCCCGTCTCCAATTTGGCGGGTCTGGCCTCAAGTGCTCCCAAAACAAGATTTCTGGCAGTAGGGATTCCCAACCTCGAAGCGGCTGCCAACCTGAGCGTGATCCTCCCCGGGACTGGGTACTCGGACCAGCAAGGCTTCATGGCCGGTTACATTGCTGCCATGATCACGCCGGATTGGCGTGTGGGCGTGATCAGCCTGGCCGAGGACGCGGCAGGAGCAGCGGCCCGGGAAGGCTTTATCACCGGAGCGATATATTTTTGCGGTTTGTGCCGCCAAGAAAGTCCGCCATATTTTGATTATCCTTTATTCGTGGAGCTGAATTCTGAGGCTAGTTCTTCGCAGTGGCAATCGGCTGCGAATATTTTGCTTACCAAGGGAGTGGAAACCATTTACATCGTTCCGGGCGCGGGGGATGAAGAGTTGCTCCAATATTTGGCCCAAGCTGATGTGAAACTTATCGGCGGCGGGGACGAGGTGACAGGTGCAATTGCCGATCAGTGGGTAGTTTCACTGCGCTTTGATCTTACGCAGGCCGTTCAGGAACATTGGCCCGATTTCGTGGCGGGAATGGATGGAGTTAGCATCCAAGTTCCCCTCACCCTTGCAGACCCTAACCCGGATTTGTTGAGCCAGGGCCGCCAGCGTCTGGCCGAGAAAATCCTCGAGGAGGTTTTGGCAGGATATATAGAGACCCAATAATGCCTCCCTGAATAGTGACATTATCTGTAAACGCATTTCGGAGCGGGTCACGATACAATCACTTGCATACCTTGTCTACCCTTTTACCTAACCGATTTACCAATCCCCAGTTTCCCAACTTCCCAATATACCATTCATAACCTGTCAACCTCTCGGTGTAGTGTGATATAATTAGCAACGTTATGGCTGGATTTTAGTAGAAAGTCTTTTTACTGAATACCAGCAAATCTAGTTTTTCGTCAAGAGGCAAATTGCCATTGATTTTTGTTCATAAAATTAGCATAATCAGGAGGTGAGGCTGCTCAGAAAATAATTGGTTTTTGATAGCGTTAGTATAGACTACTAAAAATTTCACTTAGTTTTAGAGGAGAATTAGAAATGCGTAAATATGCTTTGATTAGTATTTTGTTGATTGCTTTAGTTTTGCTGACCGGTTGCGGCCCCGCGCTGCCCGAAGGCTGTGAGAAAGGCGATTTTAAAGTAGGTATGGTCTCTGACGTTGGCGGGCTTGATGATGCCAGCTTCAACGAGAACACTTGGGAAGGCCTTCAGCGTGCGGATGATGAACTAGCCGTTTGCGCCAAGTTCATTGAAAGCCAGGCTCAGGCTGACTATGAGAAGAACATTACCGAGTTTGCCGAGCAGGACTATGACCTGATTATCACTGTTGGCTTCTTGCTGGGTGATGCTACCGCAAAAATGGCCGAGCAATATCCCGATGTCAAATTTGGCATCATTGATGTTGGCTATCTGGAAAGCCCCAATCTTGCTGGAATTACCTTCAACGTAGACGAAGCTTCCTTCCCCATTGGCTACTTGGCCGCTGGTATGGCCGTAGAGCAAGACCCGGACGACCCCCAAGTTAGTTATGTGGGCGGTATGCAAATTCCCCCCGTTGAGCAATTCATTGTTGCCTATGAAGCTGGCGTGGCGTACTACAATGCGCAGAAAGGCACTGATGTGAAATTCACGGGCGTTTATGTTGGTGACTTTGAAGCTCCCGACCAGGGCAAAATCCAGGGCAACTCCCTGATTGACGAAGGCGCGGACGTGATCTTGGGCTGTGGCGGAAAGACCGGTAACGGTGGTCTCGCAGCAGCCAAAGAACGTGGCAAGCTGGGCATTGGTGTGGATGTTGATCAATACTACACCCTCCCCAACGAGAAAGATATTCTCATCACCTCCACAATGAAGCGTCTCGATAATGCTGTTTTCACTGTAGTTGAATCCTTGGTCAATGACGAATTCCCCGGTGGCGGCGTTTACGTTGGTTCTTTGGCAAATGGCGGCGTTGGTTTAGCCCCTTACCACGACATAGATGTTCCTGCCGAATTGGCAGCAGAAGTTGAAGCGATCCTCATAGCCGTTGAAGCCGGCGAGCTTGACACCGGTTGGTAGACTTTACCTTGTGTGACTTATCCAATGGTGCTGGGGAAACCCCAGCACCATTGTTGTAAGCGGGTGGAAGGGGCAAGGAGCAAGAGGCGCAAGGGGCAAGGAGCAGGAGGCAAGTATGCAAGTCTGCAAGTAGACGAGTCACCTCGCTACCTAGTCCCTAGTCCCTAGTCACTAGTCCCTAGTCATTAGTCACCAATCACTCATCTCCTCTTCAAGGAGAAATGAAATGACTCCAATTGTAGAAGCACGGAACATAACAAAGCGTTTCCCTGGTGTATTGGCTAACGATAATGTTAGTTTTTCGCTTAACAAAGGTGAAATTCTAGCCTTTTTGGGTGAAAATGGGGCCGGAAAAAGCACTTTAATGAATATCCTTTATGGGTTATACAGCTCGGATGAGGGGGAAATTGAAGTACACGGCAAACCCGTCGATATTCAGGAACCTAGCGATGCCATTGATCTTGGCATAGGCATGGTTCACCAGCACTTCCAGCTAGTCCCAGTCTTCACGGTAGCCGAGAACATTGTCATGGGAACAGAACCTACCCAATTCCCATTTTCGTGGCTAGCCCTGGGGATTGCCTCTGGAATTGTGGCCCTGCTTTCGTTCATCGGCTCCATGGTAGGCCTTGGCGGTGTAGGACAAGGGTTACTGGCAGCCCTGGCAGGTGGTGGAATTGTAGCCGGTTTTTATCTTTTATTTTTCATCCTAGGCTGGTTTAGCAGCCAAAAAGCACAAATTTATATCCCTGTTATATCTGCCATAGGAATTGCTGGCGGAGTGACTTTGGCATTGAGCCAAGGAGCACCAGGGGAAATCCCCTTGTATATTTTCCTGGCATTACTTTTTGGAGCCGTCTCTTACCCGACCTTGCGTGTTTTGGCTACCGCCCTTGACAGGCAGGCGGCTACCCGACGCATCCGTGAGCTGTCGGAGCAATATGGGTTGATCGTAGACCCCAAAGCCGTGATTGAGGATATTCCCGTTGGTATTCAACAACGTGTAGAAATACTCAAGACACTCTACCGCAAAGCCGACATTCTCATCTTAGACGAGCCTACGGCCGTGCTTACTCCTCAGGAAACCGAGGAATTATTCGAAATCATGCAGACTTTGGTTGAGCAGGGGAAATCCATCTTCTTCATTACCCACAAACTAAAAGAGATCATGAGCTTTGCCGATCGCGTTATTGTCTTGCGACACGGAAAGGTTGTAGGTGAAACCACGCCTGCGACGTCTTCAGAAGAAGAATTGGCAGAAATGATGGTGGGCCGCGAGGTTTCTCTCGTTGTCGAGAAAGAACCTGCCACTCCAAAAGAAGTCGTTTTGGAGGTCAATAGGCTATGTGCGGAAGATGACCGTCGTCAGGCCGTTTTGCGCGATGTCAGCTTGTCCGTGCGTGAGGGGGAGGTGTTGGGGATTGCGGGCGTGCAGGGCAACGGTCAAACAGAATTGGTCGAAGTCCTGACCGGCCTGCGTGCCGCCACTGCGGGAGCGTTCCGCATTCTGGGCCAGGATATGACCAATGCAACCCCGCGTCGCATTACCGAATTAGGCGTGGCTCACATCCCCGAAGACAGGCAGCAAGACGGCCTGGTTTTGCCATCCCCGGTTTTTGATAATGTGGTCTTGAACACTTATTACAAAGAACCGTTTGCAGAAAGAGCTATGCTTCAATTCGACCAAATTCACGAATATGCCGATCATCTTGTGAAAGAATTTGATGTCAGGCCGCCCAATGCTGAATTATTGGTCGAAGCTTTATCCGGCGGCAACCAACAAAAAGTCATCGTCGCCCGTGAGTTTTCCCGCCCCATAGAATTGCTCATTGCCGCTCAACCTACCCGGGGCTTGGACGTGGGATCAATCGAGTACATTCACCGTCGTCTGATAGAAAAACGCGATGAAGGCTGCGCGGTTTTGCTGGTCTCAGTCGAACTTGATGAGATCATGGCTCTCTCTGACCGCATCGCGGTGATGTACGAAGGAGAAATTACAGCCATTGTTGACGCAGACAAAGTTACTCGTAGAGAACTAGGCCTGCTTATGGCGGGGTCACATATAGAAAAAATACACCAATAAATTGAGGTTCTCTAAGCTATTGTGTGGTGAAAGGACACAGTACAAGACCTGTCAGGTTTCCAAAGACCTTTTTGGGATGAAAAACAGACGTGAACTAGCCATGAACTTATCCAAAAATCACTCTTTAAAACCTGATAGGTCTGGGTAACCACATAAAACATCAAAGAGCCTAAATTGATTGAAGCGATGGTTCCAGCTCAATCGTAGAACGAAAGGAGGCATGAACCTTGACAGAACAACAAGGTTTAGAAAATAGTTTCAAGAATAGAATCGCTGCTTGGCCCTTGTGGGCTAGATTGACTTCACTGGCAGCCTTGGTGGGAATAGCTGTGCTGTCGAGCAAGTGGTTGATTCTATTCTTATTAATTGCCTTAGGCCTTTGGCCGATTATGGTTTTACTAGGCTTAGGCGTTTTAGTCCTAATGTCTAAAAGCCGAGGTGGATGGCCCTGGATGAAAGATTGGCTAAAAGCCAGGTTGCGCCAATTAGCCGTTCCCGCCCTTTCTGTGCTGGCAGCCCTTGTTATTGGTGGTTTGCTGATCATGTTTACAGACCAGGTTGTCTACCAGACCATAGGTGAAGGGCAGATAGGCAAAGGGATTGGGATGGGATTTGCCAACCTGGGGCGGGCTTACGTTGCCCTCTATCAGGGGGCATTGGGAAGCCCAATTAGAATTGTATCAGCCATTTTCCAGGCTATAGGCGGCGAAGGCATAAAACCGATCTTGGGAGCAGTGCGCGGCCCCAGCGATAGTTTAGTTCAATCAGTACCCTACATCTTTGCCGGATTGGCCGTGGCCTTGGGCTTCCGCGCGGGATTGTTCAACATCGGCGCCGAGGGCCAGATTGGGGTTGGGTGGCTGGCAGCAGTCATTATCGGATTTTCATTTCCTGGTTTGCCGGGCTTCATCCATTTACCGTTGGCTGTTCTGGCAGGAGCCTTGGCCGCAGGGTTGTGGGGATCCCTGGCCGGCATCCTTAAGGCAAAGACAGGCGCGCACGAGGTTATCACCACCATCATGCTCAACTACATCTCATTCCGCCTCAGCGAATGGGTGCTATGCGGCCCGCTCGAAGATGTTCAGGGAACCTGCCGCACCAAAGAGATCCTCTCTAGCGCATATTTGCCAAAATTCTTGGAGCATCCCGTCACTATGCACTGGGGCTTCATGGTTGCTGTGGCCGCCGCCGCAGCTACCGGGTGGCTGCTTTTCAAAACAACTTGGGGATACGAGATGCGCACCGTGGGCACAAACCCCGACGCCGCCCGGTATGGCGGCATGAACGTCGCCAAAACCTACGTCCTCGCCATGCTCCTCAGTGGAGCCTTGGCCGGGCTGGCAGGCGTTAGCCAGGGGTTGGGAATAACGCACAACATTGCCCTCGGCTTCAGCGCGGGATATGGCTTCGACGCCATCGCCCTGGCCTTATTGGGGAAAAGTAATCCAGTCGGCGTAGTTGGGGCCAGCATTCTTTTTGGCGCCTTGCGGGCCGGCGCGGCACGGATGCAATCCTTGGCCGGAATACCCACCGAAATCGTGCAAATCGTCCAATCCTTGGTGATTGTCTTCATCGCTGCCCCAGCCATTATTCGGGGCATATACCGCCTAAAAGATGATGACTCTGAAAGCGGGCAAACCGTATTCTCGCGCGGCTGGGGATCGTAAAGGATTTGCAAGAGACTATTTATCCCAAAACCAATGAGGTGCGACCTCACGTTTCACGTTTTACGTTTCACGGATTGGGATGATTTAAATCTTGTTGCTTCCTACAGGAGAAATTAATGTCAGTACAAGCTCAACCCATTGATACGCCGAAAACAACCGAAATCAATCGTAAAGACCTCATCATCGCGCTGCTTTTCCTGATTGCGGGCGGCCTGATACTGGTATTGGGCGGGTTTGGAACTCAAACGGGCGAACGCTCTATATTCACCGATAATATTCTAGGCGAGCTCTTCTCTTTTGCCTCCCGCAGCACGCTTTACACGGCTGGAAGCGTGTGCATCCTCATTGCCGGGCTTCGCTTAATACGTGCTTTGGATTCTATTAAATCGCTCCTTACCTGGGGTGCGGTCTTTTTGCTATTGTTTGGATTTTTGGTTTGGATTACAAGCGGCACCAGACTCAATATCACGGGGATGATCCAGAGCATGTTGACCGCCGCCACCCCCTTGACCCTGGGCGCGTTGGCTGGCATCCTCTGCGAACGGGCGGGCATAATCAACATAGCCATTGAGGGGATGATGCTTTCGGGCGCGTTTGCCGCTGTGGCCTTTGCCGGGGTCTTTGATAACTTGTGGATGGGGTTGTTAGCAGCCAGCCTGGTCGGGGGAGCTATGGCCGCTGTTCACGCCGTGCTGTCTATAAAATATAAGGTGGATCAGATTATCTCCGGCACCGTTATCAACATCCTGGCCGCCGGAGCTACCCGCTTTTTGAACCTGCGTCTTCTAGAACCGGCTGGATTAAGCTCCCCCGGCCAGTTGAGCGCAATCCGTATCCCCCTCTTGGCGGATATACCCATTGTAGGGCCTATTTTCTTTGAGAACTCGCCCACTGTGTTCGCTATGTTGATTTTGGTAGTTATTATTAATTACGTCGTTTTCTTTACCCCCTGGGGATTGCGGATGCGGGCCTGCGGGGAGCATCCCCGCGCCGCCGATACGGTTGGCGTACACGTGAACCTTACGCGCTATGTCAGCGTGATCGTGGGGGGATTGATTGCCGGGATTGGGGGGGCTTACTTCTCCCTGGACGTGGTGGGCGCCTTCGAGGATAACATGACCCGGGGGCAAGGTTTTGTCGCCCTGGCAGCCATGATCTTCGGGAATTGGAGTCCCATTGGCGCGTTCATGGCCGCCCTCCTCTTTGGCTTCGCGGATGCTATTCAGGTAAAGATGCAAATACTACATCCCGTTCTACCTTTTTTGAATGTCTTCATTCCCCACGAATTTTTGCAGACCGCGCCTTATATTTTGACCATCGTCGTCGTTGCGGGCGTGGTGGGACGCTCCCGGCCACCGGCTGAGGAAGGTAAACCTTACGAGAAGCAGTAGAACGTGAAGACGTGAAACGTGAGGCGTGAAAACGTGATGCGTGAATTACTTGGTCGCGGTTCACTTTTAAACACCAGACCCTAAAGGTTTAAGGCATGCTTGCTAGAACCTTTAGGGTCTTTGTTTGTAATTACTTGCCTTCACTTATGTTCAACCTTCCGGTTCTTACAGACCGCTCCCACCATGAGGCTAGCAGGTGCGGATAAAAGACATCCGTAGGCCGTTGTCCCCAAGGCTTCGCAATGTCACGCCGGATTAATAACATTGCAGAACCATCCAAGTATCAGAAAAACTCTTTTCGAGAAGAGACTCTTTTCTGGTCCAGAAGTACAGCATCCCTGCGTCCCCCCATATCATTCCGGCGTCATCGTCTGTATCCACCTGAAGTAATAGACACCAGTCTTTGCTCCTTTCCTTGAATTCGCCAAGTCGTGGGTGCTTTAGCCACTTCCGATCTCCGAAATAGACACCGTTTGTTACCATCTCGCACTCGATCTCCATAGGATTTTGGACAATATTCGGGTGACCGAAAAGTTGGTGTGCTGGATGAGACGAGAGAGTCGAATGGTATAGTTCCCAGTAGGTGTCATATTCTGCATCTGAGAGCTCTTGTCCTTGAATGAATTCCGAAAACGGACAGGGAAAACTCGTATCTGCCTTATGGGTTATCGAACACGCTTTGTATGGGCTATCCATATATTTGCTGAGGATAGGTGTTGATATTCGCTCCAATTTCGAAATGTCTGGAAAATAACAAGTTCTCCAGCTTCCTCTATCTTTTGGATCGAACCCCCAGGTAGCTTGATCGGGATGATAAAAGAAGGAAAGAAGACCGCATTTAGGCAAACCTCTCACTGGCAATATTCCTGCGACCTCAGACAAATTAACCTGCAATAAGAAGGCCAATCTGGTGTCTTCCCAAGAAGGCCATTCGATGTCTCTTGGTAGATCAGGATCTCCACCGATTTTAGATTTCCCTACTTGAAATGACTGATTGTCTGCGGGCTCGGATTTGATGTGAATGCACTCCTTCGCCGCGTCAGCGATGGAACTGGCTACACGCTGTAACCCCAATTCGCTCGCCTGATTCAAAAACATAGTTCTCTTCATTTTATTATAGCTCCTCTCTCCTTGACTCTTGAGTGGAGTTGGCGTGCTAACGGGGGTTTCAGCAGCCGAGCGTATTTGCTCCTTACGCGGCTTGAACCGTAACCAAACTTAGCATTTGGCGCCCGGTCCTCTGCTGCGCAGCAGGTCATGGTTCACGCGGGGTTGTGCGGCTTTTGCTCTTATTCATCACGGCGGATCCACCGATAAAACGCACTTCGCATACCCGATTCAAGCAACCAAATTTCATCTTCCTTTTGCACGACACGAATGAGTGCTTCTGCAAAGAAATTTAGAAACAACCAACTCAATAACTCTGCGCGCTTCTTGGTGCCCATCGCCATTGAAGCTGGTTCTAATATCTTGCCGTACTCGAATTTCCCTGCATCTGTTTCTACCGGCAGTATAAACCTTACTATTGCGGTCGTCTCGTCAACGATATATGGACCATATGCAAATGGGCGGGTAACGACTTCTGCACGAGAAGCCAGCACATCTGCTCTATAGCGTCCATTTACCAGGTAGATCGAGTAACCGCCAAGCGTACTTTCCATGAAATCAAATACAAGCTGTCGGATTTTATCTTCTGAATAATCTGAAGGCAGCTTTAAACCAGCGCGAATTTGGGAAATACCAATTTCTTGTATTCTTTGTTCGATGGTGTCGCGATAGAACAAATTGTCGAGCGCTTCACGCAATCTATCTTCGCGGGAAAGCGGCATAAAGAACTCATAAATCAAAATACTTGACGATACTTCTAAAACGTAATCGGTAAACAAGCGCTTTTTCTGATGCAAGAGTTCTTGGAAATCATCTAAACGCACTCGGAGAACTTCAGGTTTAGCAAAATACTGCTCCCCTTCTTCATATACAAGGTCACTTAGGCGATTGCGAATAATCTCTTGAGCCTCAGCGATAGTCCATCCAGTTCCAGTAGAAAATTGTTCTACTGAAAAAGATTTTCTTTCTTGAGCGTGTTCAACCAGAAAATCAAAGGTTTGGTTTATGCTGCTTTTTTCTCTCATCTTTTGAAATTATTTCCATTAGACTGCCGCACAACGAATTAAGGATTAATGCGGTGCGGCAAAAAAAAGAGACCTCAGAGTCCCATAACCTGGCCGCCGCATAATGTGCATTCTAGCGAATGCCTTGGTTGAACTAAGCCTGGGTAGTATAAAATACTTCTGTTAACTTCCCTTTGGAATTTAAGCAACTGGCCTATGCGGGACAATGTATGCCTCCAAGCTTTCCTAAGTATGAGTATAGCATACTCTGACCTATCCTAGCAAGAAAAAAATGCCTATCTGTTAGAAATTCCCCTTCCAACAATCTATTTACCCCCTACCCCCGTTAGCCCATACACCATAGCCCCCGTAATTTTCACCGGCACAATGTTTGCGTCACTGTGTTGTTCGGCCTGCTCACATTGCGATAGGAGTTGCAACCAGGTCGCTTTCCTGATGGTGCGTTGTACGTTTTTCCAACCATTTTTTCAACGATTGTGGACTTTCACCTGATTGGCGTCCAGCCAAAAGACCAGATATGCTGAGGTCTTCATCCAGGTCAGGCCAATGTATCAATGTACCATCACCTATTAGTTCGAAATAGTTTCGCTCTTCTGGAGCACCGTACCACAGGCGTGGATACCATACTAGAGGAACTATGATAGTACGACCATCAACTAGATCAACCTCTAGTGAATCTTCACTAACAGTGACACTTTGGGCACTTGCTTCTTGAACTTCAACGACCAAAGAATTCATACCAACTCTCCAAAAACAACTCTCGATGCTCGTGTACCAGTCTAGCAATTTTGTTTAGTTCAGTTCGGCTGAACCTGCCGGTCTTTTGCAGTGAGACTGGGTCAAGCCAGAACTTGGCAACTTTTCTATCTCGCATAACGTGAATGTGCGGAGGCTCACCGTAATCCAGGGAAGTGAAGAAAAACCTGTAGGGAACTTTTCGCAAAACTGTTGGCATTCTCGAACACTTCCTTGTCAATGCACATTATATATCTCGTTGACTATCTCAAATTCTATTCTACCATGTTTTGTGTTTCGAACGTCAAACACTCGTTTCCACCCCCATCAAATCATACACCATAGCCCCCGTGATCTTCACCGGCACAATCTCGCCCACGGGGAGGTTACCTTCCACGATTACCATCCCGTCGATTTCTGGCGCGTCACGGTAAGAGCGGCCTAAAGAAATGGCATCATTGCTCCCTTCAATTAGGCCCTGACCCTCCACCAGCACGTCCAGCGCTTTCCCCACCAAAGACCGGTTTTTGGCCAGGGAAATATCTTGCTGCGCGAGCATAAGCCGCTCCTTGCGCTCCACCTTGACCTCGGCTGGAACGGGGTCGCCCAACGGTTCAGCGGGGACGCCGATCTCGAAAGAGAACTCGAAAACCCCCACCCTGTCAAAGCGAATTTCCTCCACAAAGTCAAGCAGAGTTTGGAACTCCTCTTCTGTTTCGCCCGGGTAGCCCACTATGAACGTAGTCCGCAGGGCCAGGTTGGGCATTGTTTGGCGCAGTTTGGCGACCGTATCATGCACCCACTCCACGTTGGCCGGACGCCTCATGCGGCGCAAAACCCCCGGGTGAGCGTGCTGGAGCGGCATATCAAGGTAGGGGATGATGCTATCATGCGCGGCCATAGTCTCAATCAGGCGGTCGGTGACATAGCCCGGATAAGCGTATAAAATCCGAATCCAATCCACGTTGGGGACGGCCTCCGCCATCCTCTCCAGCAACTGCGCCAAGCCGTCCTTCATCCCAAGGTCGTGGCCGTAATCCGTCGTGTCTTGCGCAATCAGGTTGATCTCCCGCACGCCGCTCTCTTGCAGCAACACCGCATCTTGGAGGATGTCTTCCAGAGGGCGGCTGATGGCCAGTCCCTTGATGAGGGGGATGGCGCAAAAGGCACACGGCCGCCGGCAGCCATCGCCGATTTTCAGGTAAGCGCTCCCCCCCTGCACATGCACCCCCCTGGTCCCGCGCGTATCCTGTCCCACAGCGTCTTGCCCAGCAGCGTCTTGCCCAGCAGCGTCTT
>DAOUWT010000393.1 GCA_030666985.1 Chloroflexota bacterium | reverse complement strand
TTTCGTGCGCTCGTCTCTAAAACGACGCATTATATTCAACCCCTTGGGAAGAATAACGTTATAGAATTCATACAACACGGGCCGAAGAGATAAATCCCAGGCCCCTATTGTGCGGGAAACACGCCCGCCGAAGCCGCGTTTGAAGCGGTAGACACCCCACATAGGGTCATCCTTTTCGAAGACATCGGGAGCGCCCCATAAGTCGTAGACCGTGCAGCCGGCTTCTTTGGCCCAGCGCATGGCCTCCCATTGAACGAGATGAGTAGGCATCTTTTTGCGATGCTCCAAAGTGGACATGCCATGCAAATACCAGGCCCGCTCCCCAAAACGGAAGATCACCGCCCCGGCTACGGCCTCACCTTCCACTTCGGCGATCAGGGGCGCGGCAACGGGGTTTGGCCCGGGGTCAGCCTCACCGCTGGAGGGCATGAACGTCTCCCACAGCGTTTGGTAATAACCCTCCCCTCGGATGGTGAATCCACCCCGCAGGGAGGTGCCAGCGTACATCCGGTACAGTGTCCCCAGGTCAGAGCGATCCCCCACTCGAACCGTAACGCCCTTACGCTTCGCCAGACGAATATTATAGCGCGTTTTGGATTTCATGCGCATCAAAATATCGTCTTCGGGAGCGGTCAAATCCACCAAGTATGTGTTGCGGTACTGGATTTGCTCCGGCGAAAAATGCCAGCCCAAGGTTTCCCATTCCTGGCGGATGCGTGCCCCTAGGGAGCGTTCCTCGGCGTCCTCCCTCCCAGGCAGGCCCGTCCCCAGCACCACGTCGGGGTCTATCTTGATGAAGATGGCCCCTTCACGGCGGGCTATCGCTTCCAAATCACGCATCACCCTGGCCCGCAGGGCAGCGTTCCCCCAATCCCGGAGGAGCGGGCCTTTGGGAACGTAGATCACGCTCAAACCGAGAGGCATCTTACGGCGCAACAGGAGGGCGGCCGCAGCCGGTTCGTGCCCCGCATCCGCCACACGCTCACCGATGAGGGTCTCAATATCGCCATCCACCTCTACCCAGGCCACGGGAATCGCCTCCCAACCATACTGGGCTTTGACCTCGACCCACTCCCGGGACTGCAAGAGGTGCAAATTGGGCAAAGGGGCAATAAAATTGTTCCAACCTTTTAGCATAGGCCTACTCTCCGCGCCCGGCCCACCAGCGGTATGCGGCGTAAAGTGTGGGTTTATAAACTCTATCCCAGGGTCCGCGAGTACGTTTTAGTTGGCCGCCAAATCCGCGTTTGAAGCGGTAGACGCTCCATAACCCATCGTGCCGCTCCATGAATTGATCTTCTAGGGTCGCGAAATCCTCGTCAGGGACGCCCCACAGGTCATACGAGGTGCAGCCTTGTTCTTTGGCCCAACGCATGGCCTCCCATTGCACCAAATAGGTCGGCATGAGGTCGCGGTGCTCAGGTGAAGAAGCCCCATAAAAATACCACGAGCGTTCCCCGCGTGCAAAAACCATCACGCTGGCCAAGGGCTGGCTCTTATACTCCGCCGTAAATAATTGGCATTTTCCGCTTGGCGCAAAGAGTTCGAAAGCCCGCTGGTAATACTCCAAAGTATGAATGCCAAACTCGGCCCTACCGGCAGTACCGGTCAATGTCTCATAAAATTCCTCCACATTAGAGGATTGGCGGACGACAACCTCTTTGCGGCCTGCCAGGCGGATGTTGTAGCGCGTCTTGGATTTCATGCGCCCCAGGATTTCATCTTCACCTTCTTGGAGACTGATGATAATGGTGCGTGCGGGTTGGATATTGTGGAGGCTGGGGCGGAATCCGGGGGGAGAGGTGTGTCCCTGCGCGGCAGCGTCCTGCCAGAGGTCAGGTTCCACCTTTAGGAAGACGGCCCGCCTGGGGCGGCAGATGGCATCCACCTCGGCCCAAAACCCATCCCCAGCGTAACCGTTCACCCCTTCCGCCCCCCGGCCCCCAATCCTGGGGGAGTCAGCCTTCCCCCCAAAGTTGGGGGGGCAGGGGGGCGTGAACGAATACTCCCCAGCGTCCGTGCCCCACTCCCATCCCGGCGGCACGACTGGCCCCCGGGGTATATATGCCACACAATATCCTAGCGGGAGAGGTTTGAACAAGATTTGCGCCCCCACTTCCCCCATCACAACGCGCTCCACTTCCCAGCCGGACCCCCCTTTTAATTCCCCCCAGGCGGCGTCTTGTAGGATGTGGGCGTTGGGGTGTTTATTTAGAAATTCTTTCCATTCTGATTTGTTGAGTAGAGGCATAATTGGTGATGAGTGATGAGTAATGAGTGATGCGTGATGAGTCAATGTCATTAAGTTAGGTAGTCAAGCATGTCATTTCGACGAGGTTTCGGCGCGGTTTTT
>DAOUWT010000305.1 GCA_030666985.1 Chloroflexota bacterium | reverse complement strand
ATCATCATCGGCGCCGGGCCGGCGGGATACGTGGCCGCCATTCGCGCATCCCAACTCGGACTGAAAACGGCCATCATCGACAAAGAATGGCTGGGAGGCGTGTGCCTCAACGTGGGCTGCATCCCGTCCAAGTCACTGCTCAAGAACGCCGAAGTGGCCCACACTTTACGCAAACGAGGACGCGAATTCGGATTCTCTTTTGACAATCTCGAACTAGATTACGGAAAAGCCGTCCAACGCAGCCGCAAAATCTCCCAACGCCTGACGAAGGGCGTGAGCTTTTTGATGAAGAAGAACAATATCGATGTCCATATCGGCGCGGCCCGCCTGGAAGACGCGCAAACCATCCTCGTCACGGGGCCAGATGGCACTGCCCAACGCCTTACGGGGGAGAACGTCATCATCGCCACGGGCGCGCGGCCAATCACCATCCCCGGCCTAGACGCTGACGGCCAGAAAATCCTCACCTACCGGGACGCTATCCTCCAGGAAAAACTTCCCCAGTCGGTGGTCATCATCGGGTCGGGAGCAATTGGCGTGGAGTTTGCCACAATCTGGAACGCCTACGGGGTGGATGTGACCATCGTGGAGATGCTCCCCCGCCTGGTTCCCCTGGAGGATGAGGCCATAAGCGCAGAACTCCAGAAAAACTTCCAAAGACGAGGTATCAAGGCCCTCACCTCCCACCGTGTGGAAGATATTATCAAAACGGAGGGCGGCGTCCGGGTGCAGGTTTCTAGCAAAAAGGGGGATAAAGTCATAGCGGCGGAGCAAGCCCTCATGGCCATCGGGTTTCGACCGCACACCCAGGGGCTGGGTTTGGCGGACGCGGGGGTGAGGCTGACCAAGGGGGGGGCGATAGCAATTGATGAGCGTATGGCTGCCAACGTCCCCGGCGTGTGGGCCGTGGGCGACGTGACCGCCAAGCTCATGCTGGCCCATGTGGGATCGGCCCAGGGCCTGGTCTGCGCCGAAAGCATCGCGGGGCTAGAGACCACCCCCCTAGATTACCAAGCCATGCCGCGTGCCACTTATTGCCATCCCCAAATAGCATCCTTTGGGCTGACGGCGGCCCAAGCCGAGGAGCGCGGACTGAAGGTGAAAGAAAGCCAATTCCCCTTCCGCGCCAACGGGAAAGCCCTCGGCCTGGGAGAGAGTGACGGCTGGGCGAAAATTGTCACCGATGCTGAAAGCGGCGAAATCTTGGGGGCGCACATGATTGGCCCAGAGGTGACCGAACTTCTCCCGGAGCTGACCCTAGCCCGCCAGCTCCACGCCACCCCAGCAGAAATCGCCCGCAACGTGCACGCCCACCCCACCCTGGGCGAAGTCCTCCAGGAAGCGGCCCACGACGCCTCCGGGCACGCCATCCACAAATAAAGTGCAGTTCGTGATTTCTACGTGACTTGTAACGCGACATTTATGTCGCCTTGCCCATGAGAGCGACATAAATGTCGCTTTACGAATTAGTACAAATACTCAATATGACTATGCGCAAACAATCCCCCCTGAAACGCTATGACCGCACCATTGTCGCCCTCTCTGTCGCCAGATTCGCAGACGCATTGGGCAACAGCATCCTCATAATTTTGCTGCCCCTCTACATCGCATCCTCCCCCCCGCCAAATACCTCAATGTCAGCCGCGGCCCTGGTGAGTGTGGTTATCGCGCTCTACGGCCTGGTGAACATCATCCTCCAGCCCATTTTTGGCGTTATGATAGACCGTATCCGCTTCCGCAAACCTCTCATTTTGGCTGGTTTGGCAATCATGGGCGTGGGGACTTTCGCCTTTTCATTTGCCGAGACTTACACCAGCCTGCTCATCATCCGCCTCGTGCAGGGGATAGGCGTTTCGCTGACCGTGCCGGCTTCGCTGACGCTGATCAACGATGCCACCGTGCGAGAAACGCGGGGCGAGGCCATGGGATTTTACAGCACTCTCCGGCTGGTTGGTTTTGCGATTGGGCCGCTTTTGGGGGGATATTTGCACGTGAATTTTGGGTTCAACGTTTCGTTTTACGTGGGAGCTGGGGCCGTTTTTGCGGGATTGCTGATGGTGCAAGCGTGGGTGGATGAAAAACCCAACCATGTGGCGGATTCGCCGGAGGGACGGTCTCCCTTTTTTGATAGTGAAATCTGGAGCGTGAGCATTATCAGCCTGGGGGTGGCTATGTTCGTGCTGGCCTGCGCCTACTCAATGATGGGAACGCTAGAAAACGAATTCAATGCCCGCCTTCAACAAACAGCCCTCGGATTTGGGATTGCCACCAGCGCGTTAACATTTAGCCGGATACTGGTTCAAACCCCGCTGGGGCGGCTTTCAGACACAATTGGGCGCAAACCTCTCATTGTAATAGGATTAATTCTGATGGCCCCCGCGACTGTTTTGCTCGGCCTGGCGGGGACAACGCTGCATCTCACCGGGGCGAGTGCTTTGCAAGGCCTCGCTTCGGCGGCTGTCTCTGCCCCAGCCCTTGCCCTAATAGGAGATCTATCCACCAAAGATGGCGCAGGACGCCAGATAAGCATCGCTACCACAGGCTTCTTTTTAGGCATCGCCGTAGGCCCGCTAATTGCTGGATTCTTAAGCGGTTACGCCTTTGAACTTCCCTTTTACGTGAACGGCGGTATGTTGCTGCTGGGCGCGGGGCTGGTGTATTGGAAGGTGCCGAAAGAGAATAAAACGTGATGAGTGAGACGTGATGAGTGAAACGTGATGAGTGATGCGTGTTGCGTGTTGCCTCTGATTCCCTGATTCCCTGTTTACCTGCTCCCCGCACCTCGCCCCCCGGCCCCCAATTCTGGGGGAGTTTGCTGCCTCGTTGCCCTGCTACCTAATTACCCGATTCCTTGTCACTAGTCACCCAATCCCTGATTCCTAATACCCAGTTCCCCACAAAGTATGTTACAATGTAAAACAATATGACTACAGAACAAATCCCCCTCCCCGAAGAACTTCCTGCAGTGGCCGAAAAAACTACGGCAGAAGAAACCCAAGTGAAAGAGCAAAGCGTTTGGGTAAAAATTGGCATCATCGCTGGCGCGGTGGTTGTCGTGGCCCTGTTAGTTGGCAGTGTCATTTTATTGCTCACAGCCAAGGCCGATACGACAGCCAAGGTCAGAGATATTTTTATTATTTTCATGGCTTTGGAATTTCTGGTCATTGGTTTAGCGATGGTCATTATGATAGTCCAATTGGCGCGGCTTATCAATTTGCTGCAAAACGAGGTCAAACCTATTTTGGCCTCCACCAACGAGACCGCCAACACGCTGCGAGGAACCACGCAATTCCTCAGCGATCATCTTGTTGAGCCTGTCATCAAGCTCAATGAATATTTAGCTAGCTTACAAAGTCTTCTTAAGGTATTCCGTCCCAAAGGACGCTGAATTAGTTTACCTACATT
>DAOUWT010000067.1 GCA_030666985.1 Chloroflexota bacterium | reverse complement strand
GGTAGTCGCTAGTCGGGTAGTCGCTAGTCGGGTAGTCGCTAGTCGAGTAGTCGGGTAGTCGAGTAGTCGGGTAGTTGGGTAGTCGTTAGTCTGGTAGTCTGTCCAATATCAGGAATTCTCAATATGTCACTGCGAGAAGCGTTTTTTGCGACGCGGCAGTCTCCCGGTTAACAAGATAACATCGAAATCAGGGAGATTGCCACACCCCCAAAAAGCGGGAAGTTCCTTCACGCGTTCAGGACAGGCGCAATGACAGCCAAATTTAGAATTGCTGGTCCAATATCTAATATCCAATACCCACTATCCACTATTAAAACAAAAAAGGCGGGAGTGGATGGGAGTCGAACCCACTGCGGCTCGCAACGCGACCCGCCACCGGTGTTGAAGACCGGGGAGCCCACCGGGACTCAACCACCCCCGCAACAGGGGAGATTATAATTGGTAATGAGGTTTGTGTAAAGTTGGGGTTTTAGGCCGCCCAGAGCAATCGCATATACATTTTCAACCGGGACACCCTCGCTAGATATGTCATTGCGAGCGGAGTTCGCTTTGCGTCCCTTTGGGAACGGAGCGTGGCAATCTCCCTGTTAGCATAAAAAGGCTATTTCTCAGACATTCGGGAGGTTGCCGCGTCATCTGGGCGCAAAAGCACCGCCCATCTTCCTCGCAACGACATTGTTTTTCAAAGGGATATTTTCCAAATATAGGCGCGTTTAGTTCCCTTGGTTCTAAGATTCACGCGCTTCCGAAATGCGCTCTCTCAATTTCTCAACAACTCCAGGATTCAGGCCAGGTTCCATCTCCCCCTCTTCGCGCTCGTCTAAAATTTCTTGGATATCCTCGAACGAAGCTTGTCCCAAGCTTTCTAATAATGCGACATACGCAGCTCGCTGTTCTCGAATTACCTTGTCTGGCACTTCTTGAACATTATAGGCCTGGGTTACTTGACGAGTAAGGGCATAGACAACATATTGATTAATTGATGTCTTTTCATGTTCTGCCAATACTCGGATTTGATTATGTAGGGTGTTGGGTAAACGGAGGGTTAGTCTACTCATTTTTTTACTCCAATTCTACTGCTAAATAGTTTAGAAATTCTACAGGGTTCATCACTTGCAACCCTAGTGATTCTTCGGCTAACCGAAAATCTCTCACGTTTGATGTTAGTACTACCGCCCCAGCATTCATGGCACAATCGATAACGTGGTCGTCGCCTGGATCAGGAGAACTTGGTCGCCAAGAATAATATGTATCTATGAAATCTGCTTTTGTGAGCAATTCTCCTAAAACTAGCACCATTTTTTTCCAACGCATTTCTGATAACTTACGCGACAAAACATCCATATATTCATAGGCTAGCGCATTTGAGACATGAACATTCAACAAGCCAGCTAGCCACGCATCCATTATCAGGCTCGCTGCGCTGTTTTTATTGGTCAATCCTTCGAACACTATATTTGTGTCAATGACAATGCGAAGCGATAGAAAACCATCCATGACATCATTATAGCACCACTATTAATGCCAATACTGATAAATTCATTACTTTTTTAGCAATTTCCTGATACGCCCCTACCCCACCAACACCGCCCGCGCCGGGGCGCCATCCGCTCCCGCAATTTTGAGGGGGAGACAGTGCAGGACGTAGTCTCCGGGGGGGACTTCTGATAAATTTAGGCCTTCGATGACCAGCACCTCCGCTTGGAGCAGGATTTTATGCGTGGGGACGGGGGCATCGAAGGGGGCCACGGAGAGGTAGTCAATTCCCACCACCTCCACGCCGCGTTGAACCAGGTATTTGGCCGCCTCGGCGTTGAGGGCCATGAAGCCGCGCTGGAACTCGGTTTCTCCCCTAGCCCAGTATGCTGAATTACGAGTTTTGAAGAGCAGCCGCCGGGACTGGGAGGGGATGTCAGCCTCGCGGAGCATCTCGGCGGTGATGGTCTCGCCATCGGGGAGTTGAAACACGGTTGCGGGGCCAATCAACAACTCCAGGGGGATTTGGTCTACCCCCTTCCCGTTGCCCAAAAAGTGGTCGGGCGCGTCAACGTGCGTGCCGGTGTGGGCGCCCATGGAGATGTGGGTGACGTTGGCAATCGCTCCTTCTGCAATGCTGCGGGTTTGTTGGATCTGGATTTTGGCGTCCCCGGGCCAGGTGGGCAGCTCGGGGGTGATGGTGAGGCTGATGTCGTAGATTTTCATATTCGTTGCTCCTTTGTTTCTCTGATGGATAGTGGCCGCGGGCCTCACGCTTCACGTTTCCCGTTTCACGCTCCACGCCCCCCCAGGGTTTTTAACGCTCACGCGGGGTGCAGACGCTCAGGGTGCGGATTCCGCTGGGGCGGGGCGGCACCTCCCCCCCATCCCCCAAAAAAATTGGCGAAGATTAGCGCAGATTAGCGGATCAATCTTTGAGGTAATCCAAACGTTTCCTAAAACGGGAGGGGAGGAGGTTAAACCGTTGCGGGATGGTGGACAGGGAGCAGGTGTGGTTGGTGGCCAGGTAGTCTAGCCAATAAACATTGACGGGGGGATTGGGCAAGACGGACTCGGCCAAAACGGTCAAAAAGCGGAGGTACGGCGAGCGGACGGGCAGCAAGTTTTTTTTGATGTGCAGCGTTTCCATGATGGTGCTAATGATTTCGCGGAAGGTCAGAAACTCTGGGCCGCCGATTTCGTAGAGTTGATTGCGGGTGTCGGGGTCGTCTAAGGCCCATACCAGGGTGGTGGCGAGGTCTTCTACCCACAGGGGTTGGAGAAGGGCGTCCCCCTCGTCGGGCAGGATGAAGAAGAAGGGGATCGTGCGCAACAGCCTGACTAGCCCGGTCGTGAAACCATCCCCCGGCCCAAAGACGATGCCTGAACGCAAGATGGTGTAATCTAAGGTGCTTTTGCGGATATGCTCTTCGGCGATGGCTTTGGTGGTGAGTACGGGATAGGCCGAGGCCCGGTCTGCGCCAATGTGACTAAGGTAGAAGAAGCGCTTTACCTGAGACTCGCGAGCGGCTTGGAGCAAGGTTCGCGTGCCCTGAATATCAGTTCTGAGGAGGTCGGCTTTTCCTCCCCTGCGCTCATCGCTGGCCAAATGGTATATGATGTCTACATCTACTAAAGCTGACCGCAGCCCGCGCGGGTCGTTGAGGCCAGATACGGCCACTTCTACGGGAACTCCCAGGGGAAGGTGGGGGGATTGGCGGGAGGGACGGATCAGGGCGCGTGCCTCGTACCCTGCTTCGGCCAGGTGGCGGGTCAGCACTTTTCCTATAAATCCCGTTGCTCCGGTGATGAGTATTTTTTTCATGGGCTGCATTATATCAGTATTCAGGGAGCAGGAGAACAGGGAAGCAGGAGAACAGGGAGCAGGAAAACAGGGAGCAGGGGAACAGGGAGCAGGAGAACAGGGAGCAAGAGAGCAGGAGAACAGGGAGCAAGAGAGCAGGAGAACAGGGAGCAGGAGAGCAGGAGAACAGGGAGCAGGACGGGTCATGCCATTTCAGCCCCCTTCCACTCCGACCACTTCGCCCAATATACCAATTTCCCAATATACCAGCCTCCCAATATACCAACCCCCGGCACACATCTTGCATCTTTATCGCTTATGACCAAACTAGGCTTTCACTACTTCCCAGATACAAAACACTACCGCCAGCAAGACTTGGATACTTGGCTCCCGCGCCTGAAGGATTTAGGCGCATCGTGGCTAACACTCATCGCCCCTCCCACGCACGCCATCCCCGAAGCCTTTTTGCGCGGCCTGGCAGAAGCGGATATAGCGCCGCTCTTGCACTTCCCTTTCCGCCTTGACCAGCTTCCGAGCAAAAGTGATTTCAGGCTCTTCTTCGATACCTACGCTCGCCGGGGCGTGAAACACGTCATATTATTCGAGCAGCCCAACACGCGCTCCCAGTGGGGCAGGATCTCTTGGGCAAAAACGGATTTGGTCGAGCGATTTTTAGACCTCTACCTCCCTCTGGCGGAGGATGCCCTAAGGGCTGGGCTGACCCCCGTTTTCCCGCCTTTGAAGCAGGGGGGGGATTATTGGGACACGACCTTCCTGTGGACGGCTTTGGAGGGCCTGCGGCGGCGGGGCCCGGCCCGCTTGGTGGATAGCCTGGCCCTGGGCGTGGACGCTCACCCCAACGGTCACCCCCTGTCCTGGGGGAGAGGAGGCCCGGAGCGTTGGCCGGAAGCTAGACCCTACTTCACCCCACCCGGCACAGAAGACCAACGCGGTTTCCGCATTGTAGAATGGTATGCAGCCATTTCCCAGGCCGTGTTGGGGAAAACCCCTCCCATTTTTATGCTCAAGCTGGGCGGGAAAGCAAAGACGGCGCAAGAAGCGGACGAAAGAGACAAAAAAATTATTGACTTATTAATCTCGAATGAATTCGAGCCACTCAAGCCACTCCCCCCTCAAGTAGCAGCCGGGATGTTTTGGCTCTTAGCAGCCGGCGCGGATAGCGAATTCACCCCTCAGGCCTGGTACAAACCAAATGGCGAAACCCGTCCTATTGTCGAGGTATTAAAAGGAAAGTCTCTCGTACCAGAGCAAAAAGTAAAACACGAGAGTCATTTCGAGCATTATCTGTTGCTCCCCACGTATGAAGGCAAAGTGACCGATTGGCATCTGGAAGTGATTCGGGGCCTCGTGAAAAAACGCCAGCCTACGGTAGGGTTTTCAGCAGCGGAGGCCGCTCACGCCAAACGTGTGACCGTCATCGGCGGGGAGAGCGGCATTTCTGACGCCAAAGTAAACGAATTACGCGCTCAAGGCTGCATCGTCCGGCGAATTACCGGGGCTGGCACAGAAATTGCAGCTAAGTTGGAAGACTTGTGAAGAGTGAAGAGTGAAGAGTGAAGAGTGAAGAGTGAAGAGTGATGCGTGTTGCGTGAGGAGCAATGAGGTAACTTGCCCCATGCCCCTTGCCTCATGCCCCTTGCCCCATGCCCCTTGCCCCATGCCTCTTGCCCCATGCCTCTTGCCCCTTGCCTCTTGCCCCTTGCCTCTTGCCCCTTGCACACTACCCACGGGAGATAAATTTATGACCAATTTCCAAGCCATACCCTTCCTCCCCACCATCAAAGTGATGGGGTTAGGAGGCGGCGGAAGCAACGCCATTGACCGCATGTTGGATTTCGGCCTGAGCGGAGTGGAATTCATTGCCGCCAACACAGATAGGCAAGCTCTAAGCCATAGTCAGGCAGATGAAACCATCCAGCTTGGGCCTCACCTGACCAGGGGACTGGGAGCGGGGGGACGCCCGGAGGTGGGGCGGGAGGCAGCCGAAGAGAGCTGCCGCGAAATTACCCAGGCCCTAGAAGGGGCTGATATGGTCTTCCTCACGGCTGGGATGGGAGGCGGGACGGGGACAGGCTCCATCTCCGTGGCCGCCAAGATTGCCCAAGAACTGGATATTCTCACCATCGCTGTCGTCACCACACCCTTTGCCTTCGAGGGCGGGGTGCGCAAAAAAAATGCTGCAAAAGGATTGCGCCAACTCCAAGCCCACGTTGACACCCTCATCACCATTCCCAACGAGAAACTCTTGCAAGCCGTCCCCCGCCAAACCACCTTCTTGGAGGCCTTTCACCTGGCAGATGATGTCCTGCGCCAGGCCGTGCAGAGCATTGTCGAGCTGATAATGGAGCCTGGCACAATCAACGTTGACTTTGCCCATATCGAACGCCTGATCCGCTTAGGCGGCGGGGCACTGATGAGCATCGGGCAAGGACACGGAGCGCACAAAGCCGTCAAAGCCATTCAGCAGGCCCTTCACCATCCCCTTCTGGAAGACATCTCCTTGGAAAACGCTTCGGGCATGATCGTCAACTTTTCCGCTGGGGAGGACTTGACCCTAAGTGAGGTAGGGGAAGCCTTAAGTTTTATACAAGAGCAGGCTTCAGGGAATCTCGAACTTATTTTTGGCACCACAAACAAAGAAGAATTTGTGAATCGAGTCCAAACCAACTTAGTCGTCACCGGCTTAGGGGCCATCACCTTCCAAGATGCCTTCTCGGCTATTGAAAAGAAACGAAATAAGAAACTTCCCACGAGACAACCCGCACCCCTTGAGCGGGGAGCTGCGTCCCCCAACGCTTTACGCTCAAGCGGCCTCCCACAAATACTTGTAGGAAGTAACGACCTGGACGTCCCGGCTTTCATGCGCCGTGGATTAACTCTTTCTGCCGGGAGATAAATATCTCAGGAACGCGGTTCCTCAAAGGAACCGCGTTCCTGAGATAGCGAGGATACAAATGACCACATCGTTTGAAAAAGAAACCCTGGAAAAAATCTCGGCGAAAATATACAAACTCTTCCCAGACTTTCAAGGGATCAAGCCGAAAATCAGAAAACGCCCCAAGGATGAGAAAACAGGCGAGTCTCCTCCCGGACACCTGTTCATCTATCGCAAAGAAGTCACCGGCCCCGACGGGCAGCCCATCACCCGCCTCGTCCGCGTGGTGATAAGCGAAGAGGGCAAAATCGGAAAAATATCTGCCTCTAAATAACCCGGTGCTACATGTCGCTGCGAGGAAGATGGGCGCGGTGTTTGCACCTAGATGACGCGGTAGCCTAATTAGTGGTTGGAGACAGGTATTGACAGTTTATGAAATCAGGGAGATTGCCACGCCGCGCAAACAGCGGCTCGCAATGACATAAGGCTACGGTGTCCCGCCCCGCGCTCCCCGCCCCACGCCCCACGCGCCTCGCACCCCGCAATCCGCATTCCGAAATCCCCAATATCCAACATCCAACATCCAACATCCAGCATCCAATATCCAATATCTAATATCCACTACCCAATACCCAATATCCAATATCCAACTAAGGATCTCCAATGAAAACCGTTCTTCACAATCTCGAAATAACTTGGTGGGACACACACATTCGTCTTCTGGATGAATCTAAATTTGTACAGACAATAATTCCTCATCTGCGAGAGCTTTGGCTGCACCGGAAGAAACTGGCAAGCTCTTTAAGCTGGGCCACACTTGGCTTTCCTCTAGGAGTATTATTGGGAGCCTTGAAATACTTGGTGCAATAGAGGTTTGTATGAGATCAATAGTTACTAAAGCCAAAGCGCTTTTGATTTTGATTGTACTTCTCGTCCCCACAAACGCAGCGAGGGCTGCAGCCGGCCAACCCGGCACGTTCCAGTTTGGATATGGGGCGCGTGTCTCTTTGGAGTATCCCGCCCTGGATGCCACTCTCCGTATTATCGCAGAAACCGGGTTTGATTGGATTGCGGTGGACTATGTTTGGCACAATCACCAGCCCCAACGAGACACGCCTCCCCCCTGGGAGCAACTAGACCCCTTGATGCAGGTCGCCAAAGAGCAAAACATAGCCGTTATGCTCTCCATCACCGCCTGCCCCCCCTGGGCCAAGGGAGAAAGCGGCCCCTCCCCCCACGAAACGACGAACTTGATCCTCACCTTGCTAGAACGTTACCCACACTCCCTGAAAGCAGTGGAGCTTTTCCCGGGGCCGAACACCGTTCAGGGTTGGGGAAGTGATCCCAATCCCGCAGATTACGCCAGTTTACTTCACTATATCCACAAAGTCCTACAGGCCACTGCCCTGAATGTGGAAATTATCGTGGGGGGGTTGATGCCGTTGCTAGAAGGAGAATCCGCGCCAAGCGACATGCACGACGTAGATTTTTTACACGGTCTTTACAAGGCCCAGGCCGCAGCCCAAATGCCAGTGATAGGCCTACGCCTCCCGCACCCCATTGGACAACCCAGCCAGAGCCATTCTCCCCAGGGGATGGTCATCCGCCACTACGAAGAAATCCGCCAGGTAATGCTAGATAACGACCATAGATGTGGTTTAATATGGATCACCGGTTTCTCGTGGCCTTCTGATTTATCGAGCGACCCAGGGCAAAACACGCTGGAACAGCAAACTCAATGGCTTCGAGAAGCATACTTTTGGATGAGTTCTCAGGTATATGTTGGAGCCGCTTTCTTTACTCCTTATCAGCCAAATACTACGACCTCTTTTGATTTTGCCTGCTCCGCTTTGCAAAGCCTCCAGCAGCAAATTAACTGTGACAAAATCCCTCCGCCGAGCACACACCGCGAAAAATTCGCCCCGAAGTTTTTTACCAAAGTATCTCTCCCCTAAAATATGCTAAACAAGGGTCCAATCTCTATCACAATCCTTTCTATAATTGCTTTTCTCGCTTTCCTTTTCACAGGAATGAAAGTAGGAGAAAAAATTCTGGCCCATCCCGCCTCTGCCTCCCAGGGAAAAACCTCAACCACGTTTCCAGACCAAGAAGACAAATTCTTATTAGTCATTCAGGTAGAAGATCTGAGCACAAAAAAACCATATCTGGAAGGAGTTTGGCTAATAAATTTTCAAAGCCAAAAACCAGCCTTCGGCTTTTTCCCTTTGCTGCCTTCCCAAGCCGATAACGGAATGGAACGAGATCAAGAGTTGGCCTCTGCTTTCTCTTTAAATGCCGAAAATCAACCTGCCTCCAAATTCTTCAAAATCCTATCCAACCGAAATGTTTCCTGGCAAGGGTACATGATCATTGATCAATGGGCCACCATAGAAATCATTGACTTCTTAGGCGGAATAGACCTCGGCGAAGGCCTGCAAAGTGGGATACAAGTTATAGGCGGAATGCACTCCCGCTCCCAAAACCGGCTCTTGGCACAGCATGACCAGGCCAACTTATTGCAGGGAGCTTGCCGCCGGGCCGCAGAAACCTCGCAGGCAACCTCGCAGGCAATCACCTTTTCCCAACTTCTCACTTCCCTTCCCCGCCATCTCTCCACAGGGGACATCTCACACACTTTCTGGGAGAAGGAATGGCGAGCGATGAAAGACATGGGAAATATAGCCTGCCAAACTCCCACTTTGCCTGACTTAACGGTAAAATAGCAGGTGCGTGCACATACGCAAACATTTCCTCACGCTCGAGGGGGATCGCCAGATCCCCCGAAATACCAGAAAAGGAATCCCATGTCATCAACCGCCACAGCCTCAGCCCATGCCAACATTGCCTTAATCAAATACTGGGGAAATCGAGATGCAGATTTACGCCTGCCCGTCAGCGGGTCCATCTCCATGAATCTGGGGGATTTAAATACCCGCACGCGGGTGACGTTTGACTCGACCCTGGGGGGGGATACTCTAACCCTGAACGGTCAACCCCAGGGCGGTCCCGGGCTGGAACGTGTGCGCCTCCTGTTGGAGCGTGTGCGCACCCTGGGCGGGATAGAGCATTTTGCCTCAGTCGTCAGCGAAAACAATTTCCCCATGGGGGCGGGGATAGCCTCCTCGGCGGCGGCATTTGCGGCCCTCAGCGTGGCGGCCAGCGCGGCGGCGGGGTTAGACCTCCCCGAACGCGACCTCTCCCGCCTGGCGCGGACAGGCTCAGGGTCAGCCTGCCGCTCCGTCCCGGCCGGGTTCGTGGAGTGGCATCCAGGCACCGGCCACGAAGATTCTTACGCTGTTTCCATTGCTCCGCCCGACCACTGGGATTTGGCAGATTGCATCGCCGTAGTCAGCGCAGAGCATAAGGCCACCGGCTCCACCCAGGGACACGCCTTAGCCTCCACCAGTCCCCTCCAGCAGGCCCGTGTAGATGCCGCTCCCCAGCGATTGGAAAAATGCCGCGCAGCAATCCAACAGCGCGTCTTTGCCGCTTTGGCCGAAGTGGTGGAATTGGATTCCAATCTCATGCACGCTGTGATGATGACTTCTACTCCCCCGCTTCTCTACTGGCATCCCCCCACCATTGCCATCATGCATGCCGTTCAGCGTTGGCGGGGACAGGGAATCCCCGCCTGCTACACCATAGACGCCGGGCCTAACGTTCATGTTCTCACCGAGCAATCTTACGCCGCAGAAGTGGAGAGGCGTCTGCGGAAAATTCAGGGGGTCAAGGATGTTTTGGTCGCTGTCCCGGGCGGGCCGGCTCGCATTCTTCCATAAATGAACTGAAACCAGACTTTCATGCTACAATGTTAATGGTGCACTGCATCCGCTTTTGGATGCGTTGCACCACACGTCCACCCAGCACCCTTTGCACAACCCGAACTGCAAAGCACTTTCCATTTCATTCCAAGTGAAATGCAGTTCTGCTCCGCAACCATGATTTTGAGCAATTACGAAAACAATCTCGTTCGGGAGAAATCGTCTGAGTTTTTGGTTCCGTGCCCGAGGGCATAAGGAGAGAACAAAATATGACCAAACAAAAGCCCCCCACTGATAAAAAAGACAAAAAAGAACATCGTAAACGAAAAAAACAAGCCAAAAAAGCCCTGCTGGCTTTTCTCAAACGCCTGCGTGGTCTTTGCAAGAAGTTTGATTCCGTCAACAAGTGGTTAGAACGCGTTGAGCAATTGGAGAATCTGCTTGTCGAGTATGACGACGTCTTCGATGAAGAAGAGCGCAAAGGGTTAAAACTGGCCGCAAAACTACAAGACTCCACGCGGGCGGGGATCAGGGCTGCCTGCAAGATATTAACCGCCGAAATTGAGAAAACGCTTGCCGGAATGGCTGTAGGTCTGACGCTCTCTTCCGTGGCCATTGCCACACTCATCGTTACCGCGGTTATTGTAGGCGTGGTCGTTGGGGTTAGCAAATTCCCCATTGAAATCACCATCCACAACGAAGGATGTTCTGAAATCCCCCTGGGAGAAGAAATTCCCCTCTCTGTACGAGTGGCTTTTGAAAGCACGGTTGGTAACATTCCCGATTCTATAGACACCGATCAAAAAGAAACCCTTGAAGTCCCCCGCTTGCCCCTGAATATCACGATGGAAATGGTAGACTCGGGCAACCTGGAACTTCGTTTGGGCCCAATCACAATCCCCATTGATACCGAAGCAGAAGGTATCGAATTTGACGGGGAAGATGTGCTTGCTGGTCCTGTCACTAAGAGACTGACAGAGGAATCAGAGCATACGGTCATTTTCACCTGTCCGTAGTGGTCGGGGTGGTCGATTCCACAGTTGCAACGTAATTGCTCAAAATGTTAGTAGTGCATTGCATCTGCTTTTGGATGCGTTGCACCACGAGTCTGCCCATGGAGGCCGAACTGCAACGCACTTTCCCAACTGCAATGCAGTTCTACCATCATGATTTTGAGCAACTACGGTGCAACGCACTCAAATACGGAGTGCAATGCACCTGCTGTTTCACAATTACAAACCAAGCGTGTGTGACGCTTTTATCGGCAGTTTAACGGAGATTTATCGGCGGGTTATTGGCGGGGGGGGGTGAATGAAAACACAACCCCATAAAATTTTTTTTTATCTCCCCTCCATTCTTTTTCTCCCATACACAAAACACGCGCGT
>DAOUWT010000418.1 GCA_030666985.1 Chloroflexota bacterium | reverse complement strand
TGGGTCCGCAATAAGGGTGATTGCGCCAACTGTATCAGGGTCTGTGTTTTCAACAAGCCAAACACCTGGTTTCACAGCTTTGTCAGATGGCATGTAAGGAATCTTCCCCGGTTCGACAGTCTCTACCTCTGGATGGACGATCTCTTTGGCTTTGGGAGAAGGATAAAAATGGGGGACGTTTGGAAATAGTGAAAAGGATCTCGCTAAGAGGAACTAATCAAGAAATAGTAAATGGACAGAGATTTTAGCGGTGAATTCAAGTTGCAGTACACGAAATGGTGCACTTACAACTTGAATTCACCCATAGCATGAAAAGGGGGGGTATTATGAAAACGTTCATTTTCTTTCTGGTAGCGAGCTTTTTTATTGTTGCAACGACTCACGCGGAAGATGTCTCATCGCGTGCGGCTGAATCGCGTAAGGCAATAAAAACTTTTGTTAAAGAACTGAAAAATGCCCTTCAGCAGGCGATCAAAACAGGTGGGCCCGAGCACGCGATTCAGGTGTGTGAGGAAAAGGCCCCTGAAATTGCCACCGGGATATCCGAAGAAAAGGGCTGGTTGATGGGACGGACGAGTGTGAAGTTTCGTAATCCCGTAAACGCCCCCGATTCATGGGAACTAACGGTGCTTCGTCAATTTGAAGAACGCAAGGCAAGGGGTGAGGATCCCAAGGATCTGGAATACAGCGAAGTCATAGTAAAAAACGGTAAGAAAGCCTTTCGTTATATGAAGGCTATACCCACAAAAGGGATGTGCCTCACATGTCATGGGGACAAAATTCCCTCTGAGGTTTCCGAAAAGTTAAATGAACTGTATCCGGAGGACAAAGCCAGAGGTTTTAAAAAGGGAGATATCAGAGGGGCATTTACAATTATTCAGCATATAAAATGAATGGATCAGTATATATACCCATTCAGAAATAATCAATTTCCGGATGGAGCTTTCAGCGGTCAGCCAATGCCTCGTTTTTAATGTCCTTTGCTGAAGCCGAAAGCTGATGGCTGATAGCTCGAATCCAAAAACGTTAGTTTTTTGATGAGAATTATCGAACTTTTCAGGGGCAAAAAGAGCATTATCCACCATAGTCAATGCCCGCAATATTCAAAGTCCTTTCAAAAGCAAGTCATTCCGGTTAGACAAGCACGCCTCGCTGATAAGGTTGCCATAAAATTCAAAAAGGCGTACAACCACTTCATGTCTCTCATCAGCTTACAGAATATAACACTAAGTTTTGGAGGCCTGCCCATAATACAACAGATCAACCTTCAGATTGAACCGGGGGAACGGGTCTGTCTGATCGGTCGCAATGGCGAAGGTAAATCTTCACTTATGAAATTGATTGTGGGAGACCTTAAACCGGACAATGGCAACATTATTCGGCAGCAGGGCCTCCATGTCGCTCGCCTCAGTCAGAATGTGCCACTGGATCTTAACGGGTCGGTATTTGAGGTTGTTGCGGGCGGACTTGGTGAATTACAGATATTTCTTACGCAATACCATGATATTTCAATGCGCTTAAGTTCCGGTGGAAACGAAAACCTGCTGACAGAAATGGAAACGGTGCAGCACCAACTGGAAACCGCAGGCGGCTGGCAGGCTCAACAACGTGTGGAAACAGTTATCTCCCGTCTTCAGTTGAATGCGGATTCCAGTTTTTCGGAACTTTCAGGAGGTATGAAAAGAAGAGTTTTACTGGCTCGGGCGTTGGTGAGCGATCCGGATCTTTTACTCCTTGATGAGCCTACCAACCATCTCGATATCAATGCCATA
>DAOUWT010000234.1 GCA_030666985.1 Chloroflexota bacterium | reverse complement strand
GAATACTGAATACTGAATACTGAATACTGTTCACTCCTCAAGATAATAACTTAATTTCTGGAGATAGACAGCAGGGTCAATGTGTTCAACATGGACATCTGGCGGAACCTTCAATTCTATTGGCGCATAATTCAGAATTGCCTTTACTCCTGCCTCCACTAATTGCTCGGTGACTCCTTGAGCGCTTTCGGCGGGAGTGGTCAGTATGGCAACCTTGATGTTGTTTTCTCGAAGTACTTGGATCATATCAGCGCTGGATTGCACGACGATCCCTGTCATCCTGCTGCCAATTTTTCCTGGGTCGCTATCGAAGATATTGGTTACTTGGAAGCCACGATTGGTAAATCCCTCGTATCTTGCCAAAGCGTGCCCAACGTCGCCGCCGCCGATAACAGCCATATCTCGAATCTCCTCAAGTTTTAGTATCTGACGTAATTTCTCGATAAGGAAACCGATTTGGTATCCCTGCCCCCTGGTCCCCAACTCTCCAAATTGAGAGAGATCTTTTCGAATTTGAGCCGGTGAGAGATTTAGCGCCTCTCCCAGTTCTTTCGACAAAGTAAATTCTTGGCCTTGTTTCTCTAAACGAGTTAAGACGCGGAGGTATAACGGTAAACGACCAATAATGATTTCAGGAATATCTTGGGGCATATAGAATCCTCTTTATTGATGTAGGGTCTCAAGGAACTTGCGTGATTGCCACTTGCGCGGTTGCCAACAGAGTGAAGCGTAAAACGTGAAACGTGACCGAGTAATTCACGCATCACGTTTCGCCGCGCTTTGCGTGCCCGTGGCAAGGCGCGCATAGCAACGTTTAGGTGCAAACCCCGTGAAATCCCAAAGAACCTTGATGTAATGAGTGCGTGCCTATCCGTTCTGCGTTTGATAAGATCAAATATAATTCTACCACAATCGCTTAATCCCGATGGTATAATTCATCTGCTGGTGAAACTTGCTTACTTACATACTTGCCCCTCGCCTCTTGCCTCTTGCCCCTTGCCTCTTGCCCCTTGCCCCTTGCCCCCTTGTCCCCTTGCCCCTTGCATACCTTGCCTACTTTGTCTACCTAAGGGGATTGCAAAAAAACAACTATCCCGCTCGCTCTAGCTGGATCGCCAGATCCAGCGGGTAAACGTGGTAAATTGGACTATTTTACTACTGCAAAACATGGATCTGGCGATCCATTTCGAGCAAAATGGGATAGTTTGAAACTTTCAACTCTCTAACCAATTTACCATTCCCCAATTCCCCAATTTACCAATATACCAAACTATGTTCATAGACGAAATTACCATTCAAGTTAGAGGCGGAAAAGGCGGAGATGGCATTATTCATTTCCGCCGCGAAAAATACGTTCCCCGGGGTGGCCCTGACGGCGGCGACGGAGGCCACGGGGGAGACGTGATCCTCCGCGTAGACGTACATGCCAACACCCTCTCCAATTACCGCCACCAGAAAAACTTCCAAGCCGATAATGGCAAACGGGGGGCGAAGCAAAACCAAACCGGCCGTTCGGGAGAAGACCTGATCCTCGAAGTTCCCCCAGGGACAATAGTTTACGATGACGATACCGGCGAACTGATCGGTGATTTAGTCGAACCGGGCCAAACCCTGGTCGTTTGCGAGGGAGGCCGGGGGGGACGGGGAAACACCCGTTTCAAAAATTCTCGCAACAAAACCCCCCGCCTGGCCGAAAAAGGCGAACCTCCCCAAGAACGTACCCTCCGCCTGGAACTAAAACTCATAGCCGATGTGGGAATAGTGGGAGTGCCCAATGCCGGAAAATCCACCTTGCTTTCCGTCGTCACCAACGCCAAACCCAAAATAGGCGCTTACCCCTTTACCACCCTTCAACCCAATTTGGGCATAGCCGAACTTGACATTGAAACCCGCCTCGTATTGGCAGACATCCCCGGCCTCATCGAAGGCGCCCACACCGGGTTGGGCCTCGGACACGCCTTCCTGCGCCACATTCAGCGCACGCGGGTACTCATCCACCTTTTAGATGGGCTATCACAAGAACCCCTCATAGACTTTGCCCAAATCAACTCCGAATTGGCACTTTTTGATCCCCGGCTGGCCCAAAAACCCCAGATCATCGTCCTCAACAAAATGGATCTCCCCAGCGTGCAAGAGCGCTGGCCCCAGGTCCGGGAGGAGCTGCAGGACCGGGGATACGACGACATTTACGCCATTTCGGCGGCCACAAATAGCGACATCCGCCCCGTCCTCTACCGCGCCTCCCAACTCCTGCTGGAGACCCCCGACATCACGGAAATAGAGCCAGAATCGGACCAGTTGCCCGTCTACCGCCTAGAAGACGACCCCAGCGCATTCGAGATAGAAGACACTCCCCTGGGGTGGCGAATAAGCAGCGTATCCCTCGAACGCGCCGCCCTGATGACATATTGGGAGCACTACCAATCCGTCCGCCGTTTCCAGCACATCATGGAAGCCATGGGAATAGACGAAGCCATGCGCCAGGCAGGCGTCGAAGTGGGCGACACCGTCCTCATCGGCAGCCACGAACTGGTTTGGGAAGAATAATGCACATTGGCATCTTTGGCGGCACATTCGACCCCCCGCATATTGGGCATCTCGTACTGGCCTCCGAAGCCTATCACCAATTGGAACTTGACCGCCTCTTGTGGGTGCTCACCCCCTCCCCTCCCCACAAACCCAACCGGCACATCACCCCTCTCGAATACCGGCTCAAAATGGTTCAAGCAATAGTGGGGGATGAACCAGCCTTCGAGCTTTCGCAGGTGGAGATTGACCGGCCCCCGCCTCATTACGCTGTTGATACGGTGGAAATTCTGGGGGAGGATTTTCCCGGGGCGCGGCTTACCTACTTGGTGGGGGAGGACTCCCTGCGCGACCTCCCCCTGTGGCGGCAGGCCCAGAAACTGTTGCGTCTTGCCGATACCCTGGGGGTGGGGCTGCGCCCCACCGCGGCGGCAGATATTCCAAACCTTCAGCGTGAGCTCCCCGGCCTGCGCGAGAAACTTCGCATCATCGAAATCCCCCTCCTGCAAATCTCATCCACAGACATCCGCCGCCGCATCCGGAGCGGCCTCCCCTACCGCTACCTTCTCCCCCCAGCCGTATACGAAATTATCCAAAAATACCGGCTTTACTGAAGGGATATTAGATATTGGGTATTGGGCATTGGCGGGGGCGCAAACGGCTGGGGAGTGGTAAAACCTCGCCACCCCCGCTTCGCATCCCCCAGGGTTTTTCCCCGTTTGTGCGTGGAGCTACGCTTCTGGCTCGCTCTCACGCCCACCCCCCCCCGTCCCCCCCAAATCCACAGGGCCTGAATAATCACTCCTCACGTTTCACGTTTTCACGCATCACGTTTCACGTTTCAATATCTTCCATGCTTTTTGGCCGCATTGACCATAGCTAAAAAATTCTCCGCTTTCACGCCGGGGTGGATGGAGTTTGACGAGCAGAGGATGTATCCCCCGCCGGGGGCGGCGTCCCCTATGGCCTGCATCACGGCTGCCTCGACTTCTTCCTCGCTCCCGGTGCAGAGCAGGTCGCCGCAGTCAATGTTTCCTAGGAGGCATAACCTATCCCCACAGTGATCTTTCACCTTTTTCAGTTCCATTCCCGCCTGAGATTCCAAGGGGTTGAGTCCATCGTATCCCATTTCCATGAGCGTATCCAGAATTTTCCAGAGATTGCCGTCGCTGTGGCGCACGACCTTGAGACCGTGTGCGTGGGCCCGGTCTAGGAGTTTTTGGTTATAGGGGGCTATGAATTCCTTGAAATGAGTTGGAGAAACCAGGGTGTTTTCTTTGCCAGCAATATCATCTTCTACGATTAGCACATCTGCGCCCGCTTCTGCCACTTGGTCGCAGAGTTCCAGGTTGTAGCCTGTGACTATATGGGCTAGTTGGTGAACGAAATCGGGCCGCACGGTCATATCCATAAAAAGTTCTGCCATTCCCCGCAGACGCCAGGAGCGCACGAAGACGCCGCGCATCAGGTAGAATATGGCCTTTGTGTCGCCGAAGCGTGCCCGTGCCATTTGCACCATGGAGGCCTCACCTAGCCCGACAGCGGGGCACTGGTAGGCGTGGATGTCATCGGGCGTCTCGAAGGGGGCCGCCACCATGTGGGCTATCCCGTGGGGGCTGCGCTCCCAAACTGTGCCCCATTTATCCCGAAAGCGATTGCCGTCGAGGTTGGTGATGTTCACCAGTTGGCTCATCCCCAGGGCTGTGAAGCCGTCAATCTCTAACTCCTCGTGGATCATGAAGAGCGTGTTCAGGATTTTTAGCAACTCCTCCTGGCTCATAAGGTTGGCAGCCTTTGGGTCTGGAACATCCTCGAAGAGCAGTTTGCCGATATTGGCTATTGAGACTTCGTTGATGGCGTGAATCCAGACCGGGACTTGGTCGGGGATGCCGTGGCTTAGGGCTGCGAGGATACGTTCACGGCCGTTCATTTTTGCTCCTGTTGTTACGGAAAGCGCGGAAAAATAAGTAACCGATTACGCTCGAGCAGGATCGACAGCTCCTGCGGGTGGAGTTCGGGGAACTGGCGTTCCCCTTCGAGCGTTGGCGTTGCTTTGTACACGGAATACACGGAAAGCGCGGAAAAATAAGTAACCGGCTACGCTCGAGCAGGATCGGTAGCTCCTGCGGTCGGAGTCCGGGGAACTGGCCTTCCCCT
>DAOUWT010000355.1 GCA_030666985.1 Chloroflexota bacterium | reverse complement strand
TGGCATTTGGGGGGACTGAGAGGTGGCATCCCCCTAAATTCCTGTTTTTGGCATTTGGGGGGACTGAGAGGTGGCATCTCCCCAAATTCCTGTTTTTGGCATTTGGGGGGACCGAGGGGGGCAGGGGTGTGAACGGTTACAACTTGGAAATGAATGGCCATATTTATAAATTTCATACGCAACCACCTTGATTTTTGCCTTGCTAACAATTCCTAGAGACGATATAATACGGGGTGGTTTCGAGAAAACTTATCTAGCCCTCGTACTACTTGAGGTTCAATTATGCCAATTTACACATATAGATGCGAAAACTGCGGTGTACAATTTGATAGACGACAGAAATTTAGCGACGACCCTTTGACCACTTGCCCAGAATGTGAAACTGAAACACTCCGCAAGGTTTATCAGCCAGTAGGCATCCTTTTCAAAGGTTCCGGGTTCTATTCCACAGACAATCGCTCCCCCTCCGGTGGAAACGGCGCCCACAAATCTAACACTGAAAGCACAGACACGGACACAAAGACCAAAAAAGCCGATACTTCTAAAACAAGCAGCAGCAGTAATACTGACGAGTAAGCTGGTTGGAATTTGTCGATAAAAATAAAAACTCCCCGGTTGGGGAGTTTCGTTTTTAAGGGGTGGAAAGGATATGGACACTCGCCCCCGGCGGGAAGGGCGTCTCCCCGCGTTCGAAGCTGAAGCCGGACGCTCCCGGATGGCCGCCTCCCCCGAATTTGCGGGCTATCTTAGAGACGTCCACCTCGTCGGAGTAGAGGCTGACAAAAGTTTTAAGCTCGCCATTCTGAACGTTATCCACGTAGCAATAGGCCAGAGTGTACCCCTCCTCCCGGATGCGTGCCCCCAGGTCACCGTTGCCACGGCGGTTGATGGCCAGGGTGCGGAGACCTTCAAAGATAACCGGGTAGCCATAGTGATTCACCTCCCCCTTGATGCTGCGCAGCCGCGCTTCGAGCAACGCCGCCCCCTGGTCAACGATGCGCCGCAGGGCCTGGCGATCCCCATCCAGGAGTGGCACCCAAAGCTTGTCGTTATCCGGGTGGCTGTGTTTTTGGAAGAGGCCCTCATTGAAGGCTCCCGTATCAGCTTCCGCCCAACGCCAAATATCCCGATCCCCCACCAAAATAACCGCCCTGGGAACTTCATCCATGGGATAGAAATAACGCCAGGTGAGCACACAAGCGGCCTCGGAGGTGTCGCGGGCCCCGTCCCAGGTCATAGAAATGGCTCCCAATTCATCCAAGGCCGATTGGTGGTGATCGATCCAAATCAACTCCTTGGTGCCGGCAATGCGCTGCATGTCCTGTGCTGAAAGTGAAAAATCGACTATGACTACCCGCGCGACGGATTCGATTTTATCCCAAGGGACAGGATACCCGTAATTCATTTCGTGGAGGAGAACCTCAGGTCCCAAGGCACGCCGAACAATGGCCGCCGAAGCACGCCCGTCAGCGTCGTTGTGGTAAAGACAAAGGGTGGGTTTATTTTTCATAGAGAATTGTATTTCTTCGAGATTTCACAGGGCTTGCTTCTAAAACATTATGCGTGAATTACTCAGTCACGTTTCACGTTTTACGTTTTACTCTGTTAGTCCCCAGGGACCCTGAATTGTTTAGATACCTGTAAAAGGTATGGGGATGAATACCAAAATGAATATCACCAAACCCAAGAGAGCAAGGTATTTGCGTTTGGGGTCTAATTTCGTGATCTGGTCGAGGGGTTCGGCGTGGGCGCGGCCAAATGCCAAGATCAAAACAACCCACAGCCACCATCCGCTCCATGCCATTCCCAAGAGGGCTAGAATGCCGATGATGAAGGGGAGGATTTTCTTGGCCTTGTTTCCTCGCAGGACGTAGATCAGGTGGCCGCCATCTAGTTGACCAGCGGGGATGAGGTTAAGTCCCGTCACGAATAGGCCCGCCCAACCGGCCCAGGCCACGGGATGGATGACCACATCTATTCCCCCAGCGGGGAGAGGTCCCCCGGTGAAGAAGTAGCGTATCCAGAAAAGAAGGGGGGAGAGGTCTCCAAAACTGGCCGGGTGTGGCAGCCAATCTCCATGCACGAGGTATTTGAGGAGTAGATAGAGAAGAGAATTTCCCTCGAAGCCAAAACCGGCCGGGAGGGGGTTAGGCAACACTTCCACGGGGGAAAGCCATAATCCCAGGATTGTGACAGGAACAGCCACAACGAAGCCTGCTATCGGTCCCGTCAGGCCAATATCGAGCAAGACGCGTTTGTTCTTGGGCGGTTCTTGCAAGTTGATGAAAGCTCCCATTGTCCCCAAGGGATTGAGGGGAAAAGGGATGAAATATGGCAATGTGACGGCGACTCCGTGCCGGCGGGCGGCAAAGTAGTGACCGAATTCGTGCGCCAGGAGGATGCCCAGCAAACTAGCTGCAAAAGCAAAAGCCTGTCCCATGCTGGGCTGAACGGCAAGCCATAGCTCTCCTAAATCCGAAGTTATGGGCCCCGTGTAACTGGCCATGATGCCCGCAAAGATCACGCTGAACACGGTTATGGCAAAGAGGAGGATGTTCACCCAGATTTTCTTGGGTTCAGCCTGAAATAACCCTTTTTTAAGGATGACGATGTGTTTCCCATCCTGCTCTCGAAATAGAGGGGTGAGTTGATAAGGTTGGAGGGTTTCAGCCAACTTATCGTAGGCTTTGTGGGAGGGAATGGCAAGCTGCCCTTGGAAAAGGGCTAGATAGTCATCTTCTGTGCGCCCCCAGGTGGTTTGCTCGATGCACAGCACGCGGCTGACCAGGTTGGTTAGGATTTCGGGATTGAAGGGGAGGGAGGTCATTAGTCTTGTAGTCTTGTAGTCGGGTA
>DAOUWT010000411.1 GCA_030666985.1 Chloroflexota bacterium | reverse complement strand
TGCCGTCTGGCAGGGCTTCTGGGTCTAGGTCACTCTCGGCCAGCATATCTTGCAGTGTGGCCAACAAGAATTGAGTGCTGACCAACTCGATCTGGGATTCCTGCTCAGCGAACACGTCTTCGTCTTCTTCAGCGATGCGGCGCAAGGTGTTGAAACTGCGGGGATGGACAATCTCCCCCAGCACGCTGGTTTCGAGCAGTCCGGCCTGGTCAATGGTCTGGATTTTGCGGTTAAGACTTTCCACCAAGCCCAGCAATTGTTCCAATTCATGTTCGGGAAAAACATTGTAGACCCACAGAATGTCGAAATCCGAGCCGATGCGGTCAATGCGCCCAGCCCGCTGCACCATGCGAGTGGGATTCCAGTGCAGGTCATAGTTGAGCAGATGCCCGCAATCTTGGAGGTTTTGTCCCTCGCTGAGCACGTCCGTGGAGACCATCACGTCGATCTCGTCCGCGCTCCCGCGTAGATCAGGGCGATCATTGGCCACAGGGGAGAAACGCGCAATGCGGCCTCCCCTATCCCCAGGGGCAATGTCCCCATCCATGCGTGCCAGGCGGGGATGCCCGGCTGAAGTTAGGAAATCATCATCTTCAGCGAGTTGCTTGTAAACGTATTGGGCTGTGTCTTTGTAATAGGTGAAAAGCAGCACTTTCTTCCCTTTTAATTCACCGCTCAACATAGCTTTGAGTTTTTTCAGCTTGGCATCGCGTTTGGGTGTGATTTTAACAATGCGCTCCCATATCTCGCTCAGGATGTCAATGTCGTGCTGCACCGCCTCTCGAAGACGGGAGAGATCGTACAGGTCAGGGTTCAAGACTTGGAGAGCGTTCAAGATTTCCCGTGCCTCGTCCTTGGCGTTCAGCCCCTCAGCCCTAGAACTTGGCGCAACGCTATCATCCTCCCCCTCTCGATCCAGATAACGCATAGATTCGCGGAAAGAAGAGCTATCCAACAAACGACCATCATCCAATAATGACAAAAAGGTCTGCTGGAATTCGAGTGCACGTTGAACGCTGATGCGGAAAGCGGCCACACTAGATTCAAAACGCTTCAAGTAGCGACTCTTGAAAATTCCCACCAAAGCTTGCCCTCGCCCCACTTTCTTTTTATCTCGCTGAACTCCGGTTTGCTTATAATCTTCCAAGCTATAGGGAGACAAGCGCAGCGACTCAATCCCGGCCACGATGTCCCCATATAAACCTGTGTAGGTGTTGGCCAGGTTATACCTCACAGTGCTGAGTTTGCGCTCAGGCCAATGGATAGGTTTATCGCCGATGGTGGCTTCAGGGTATGTGTCGCGGATAAAAGAGCGCGTTCGGCGCACGACCACTTCTTCTAAGAGGTTGAAAATAGCGATCATCTGGTTGCCGCCACTTCGGTTGGCACGCCGTCTGGCTCGCAGGAAAAACTTACGCAAATCGCCAATCCCAGCGGCGGAAAAATATCCCCGGTCGCCTTGAGCAAAGAGCATAATCTGGCTGTAGAGGTCAAAAATGGTGTTGTTGATGGGCGTAGCGGTGAGGAGGATCAGGCGTTTGCGATCCCCATCCCGCCCCCGCCCCCCATGCCCGGCGATCAGGCGTCCCAGGTTTTCGTAACGGTTGGAAAGGTGGTTGCGGAAATTGTGAGATTCGTCGATGAGAATGACATCCACATCCTCGTAAGGCCGCGTGTCAAACTCCTCTCGCCCCATGATTTCTTGGGAGACAACTTCAGCGGGAATAGTGGCCTCGCGGAGTTCTTTTTTCCTGGTTCTAACGGATTTTGTGGTTTCAGGTAAAATGAGGCAAAATTAACCAAAAACAACCACGGGATTAGTCAATTATGCCTCAACGAAAGTATACCAAAACAAAAGAAAAAGTCAGCAAGCCTTCAAAACGAATTATT
>DAOUWT010000140.1 GCA_030666985.1 Chloroflexota bacterium | reverse complement strand
TCAACTCATGGAGGCTTACGGCATCTCCACCGCAAAAATGGAGTTGGCTCAAAACGCCGATGAAGCCGTAGAATTAGCGGGGGAGATGGGCTGGCCCGTGGCCCTTAAGGTTGCCTCTCCCGATATTTCGCACAAATCCGATGTGGGAGGCGTGGCCCTCAACCTGGGGGATGGGCAATCCGTTCGGGACAGGTTCGACGCCATCATTAGGCGATCCCGCCAAGCCCAGCCCGAAGCCAAGATCGAGGGCGTCCACGTTCAGCGCATGATTCCCTCCGGGCAAGAGGTCATCGTAGGAGCCGTTCAGGACCCCCAATTCGGCCCGGTAGTGATGTTCGGCTCCGGCGGCACAGAAGTGGAGGGGTTGAAAGACATCGACTTTGGCCTGGCTCCACTTGTTGAAATTGAAACCAAAAGGATGATAGAATCCACCTGGGCGGGACGCCGTCTCGAAGGCTTCCGCAACCTCCCCCCCGCCGACCGGGACGCCGTCATAGATGCCTTGCAACGCCTGGCCCAACTCGCGGCAGATTTCCCGCAACTGGCAGAAATAGAGATCAATCCCCTGCGCGTTCTACTCGATGGGGAGGGGGCCGTGGCGGTGGATGTGAGGATTTTGGTTAAGGGTATTGGCTAAATGAGGTAAAATGGAACGCGGATAACGCTGATACGGCGGGTGTGCCTACGGCCTCGCGGATTAAAACATTAAAAAGGTTTGTATCCGCGTATATCAGCTTAATCCGCGTCATCCGCGTTCCATTAGAAACCCGCGTTCCATCAGGAGAATCCCATGAATACAAGAAAAAAACTCACCCTCATTGTCACAATTTTACTCATCAGCCTATTTGCTGGCTGCAAACCATCCTCTGAGGAAGAGGCTGCCCTAGCGGATGCCGCTCTCCCCACGGATGTGCCCACCCCCACGGTGATACCCACTCCTCTGGTGGCGGTCTCGGATGACGCTCCCCTCTCCCCACGGGTGCTGACCACCTCCCCCGGCGGCGGGCAGGAAATATCCCCCAACGCCTCCCTGGAGATTGTCTTCGACCACGACATGGAGGTTGGAGCCACATCCGCCGCTTGGCAATTGCTAGACGCCCAGGGTCAAGCCGTGGCCGGGGACATCACCTGGCCCACACCGGACACGATGCGCTTCACGCCAGCCGGGGATTTGGAATCCGGCGCGACTTACACGGCGGTGCTGACTCGCCTGGCATCCAGCGCGGAAGATGTGCAGATGAGCGAGGATTTCAAGTTCACAGTACACGTGCTGGGAGAGTTGGAAATCAAGCAAGTCCTCCCCGTGGATGGCACTACCGAGGTCGAAAAGACGAGCATGATCACGGTGGTTTTCAACCATCCCATTGTGCCGCTGCAAATGGCCGAGGAGGCGGGGAATTTGCCTGAGCCATTGGTAATAACACCCGCCGTGAATGGGAAAGGGGAGTGGATCAACACCTCGGTTTATGTTTTCCAACCCACGGAGCAGCTTCAGAGTTCTACTTTTTATACGGTCACTGTTCCCGCCGGACTGACAGACGTGAACGGCGCGACGCTGGCCGAGGGGCGGCAATGGACATTCTCTACCACCGCATCTACGGTACAAAGTTATGAAATGGTGGATTGGGGTACCAACCTTGAATGGGGTTATAGCAACGTTCCCCTTGAGCAAGAATTTGCTATAAATTTCAACCAGCCCATGCGGCACGCCGAAACGGAGGCCGCTTTTTCGCTCACCAGCCAGGCGGGGGAACCGGTTTTGATAGATTTCTCCTGGGATGAAGATTCTACATCCATGACCATCACTCCCACCCGAAATTTGGCTCTAGCCACCACCTATAATTTTGTCCTTAACGCCAACGCTCCAGACACAGGCGGCAGCCCCCTTAGTGAGGGAGTGGTTTGGCAATTTAGCACTTACCCCTACCCCGGCGTCAGCGGCACCGAGCCAGCGAACGGGGAAACTCAGTCTTATTATTCAGTCTATACTACCGTTTATTTCAACTCTCCCATGGATATTGACTCCCTGGATGGCAAAATTACCCTTGACCCGGCCCTCGATAACGGCGGAGAATGGACTTATAACGAATGGAATTGGTCAATGTCTTGTTGGGGATTAGAGCCAGCCACCACGTATACGCTCACAGTTTTGCCCGGCGGGAAAGATGTTTACGGAAATTCTATAACGCAAGCCTACGCCTCAACTTTCACCACTACAAATTACTCTCCTTCAGCATATCTTGAAATGCCCTTTAGTCCGGTTATTTTCCGCGCCGATGGGCCTCAAGAATTTTATGTGCGTTATGTGAATGTCTCAGAAGTCAATCTCAATATTTATAGCCTAACTCCAAGCAAATTCCTCGCACTGGTATCCGGGCGAGAATCAACTTATGATTACACCCCATCCACGGCGAATATGGTCAGTTATTGGACACAACCGAATAATGGCGCCACAAACGAAACTACCCTAAAAGGTCTCCATCTCAGCAACTCAGCAGGCGACCCCCTCTCGCCCGGATTCTATTTCCTGACTCTGGGAGCCTGGCAAGGAGATAATTATATTGACTATAACCGCCTGGTAATTGTGGCAGACAGCAATATAACCCTGAAAACTTCCCAAACGGAGGGGCTGGCCTGGCTAACCGACCTCGAAAGCGGAGAGCCAATCTCGAACGCTCCCGTTACTTTTTACGAGGGAGATTTCACTCCCCTGGCAACTGGCACAACCGATGCCGACGGCCTGGTACACCTCGACCTTCCCATCTCTGAGGCCCTTTACGAAGCCCGTTTTGCCCTTGTAGACGGTCAGGGCAGCCCGCATTTTGCTCTGGCTTCTAACCAGTGGGGCAGCGGAGTTTCTCCCTACGACTTTGGCATTTGGAGCAATTATTACACCACTCCCAACCAGCCCATTACCTACGTCTACACCGACCGGCCGCTGTATCGCCCCGGCCACCCTGTCTCTTTCAAGGGCATCGTGCGCCTCAACGACGACCTGGCCTACTCTCTGCCGCCCAACAATAACGTCACCGTAGAAATTCTCAATTACGATTATGAGGTCATCTACGAAAAAGATTTACCCCTTTCGGGATTTGGCACTTTCTCTGGGGAATTACTCCTGGACGAGAACGCCGCCCTGGGAGAGTACACCATCCGCGTTTATTTCACCGGGGAAGAGGCCAGTATTGGGGGAGTGAGCTTCTCGGTGGCGGAATATCGCAAGCCGGAGTTCCAGGTGGATGTCTCCGCTGACCGGCCTGATTCCCTGCCTGGGGAAGAATTCTCATTCACCGTGGGGGCCGACTACTTCTCCGGGGGAGCAGTCTCTGAGGCCGAAGTCTACTGGACACTGACAGCCGCTCCCTACACTTTCGACCCCTCCGGCGAGTTGAGCCGTTATAGCTTCGACGACCTGGAACGCGATATTTACTACTACGACCCCTATGGCTCTGCAGGCCACGCGGAGATCATAGCCAGCGATGTGACCACCACGGACGCCAACGGAGAAGTGGTAATCACCATCCCCGCAGAATTAAGCGAAGATGGGAACAGTCAAACCCTCACCCTAGAAGCCACCATCACCGACATAGCCAAAAACGATGTCAGCGCAAGGGAAAGCGTCACCGTTCACCAGAGCAGCATCTACGTGGGCGTGCGACCCCAAACCTATTTGGGAACGGCCAACAGCGAAGAAACTTTCAAGTTAGTCACCGTGGGCTGGGATGAATCAACCATCCCCAACCAAAGCGTAGATGTGACAGTTGTAGAACGCCGCTGGAACAGCATCCAAGTCCAAGAAGCCGATGGCTCCGTGCATTGGGATTCCACCGTAGAAGAAATTCCCGTAGAGACCTTTGAGAATGTAAAAACAGACGCTCACGGCTGCGCCAGCGTGAGCTTCACTCCCCCCAACGGAGGAGTCTACAAAGCCATAGCCGCCACGCGCGACCCGGACGGGAACACCGCCACAGCCTCCGCTTATATGTGGGTGACGGGCCGGGATTACATCCCCTGGCGGCAGACAGATGACCGCACGCTGAATCTCATCACAGACAAAGATAACTACACCCCCGGCGAAACTGCCGAAATTTTGATAACCTCCCCCTTCTCAGAATCTGTTTACGCCCTGGTGACGGTTGAACGGGGCCACATCCGCCACGCTGAGGTTGTCCAGCTCACCAGCAACAGCACCACTTACAGGCTGCCCATCACGGCTGAAATGTCCCCCAACACCTACGTTTCTGTCTCCATCATCAAGGGCGCAGAGAGCGATGGCGTGCCCGACTTCCGCACTGGAATGACCGAAATTCAAATCGACTCAGACCAAAAAGCCGTGAATGTTGAGATCACCATCGACAAAGAAGAATCAGGCCCGGGCGACACCGTAACCTACAGCGTCCGCACCACCGACCACGCGGGAGCACCCCTCAGCGCAGAGGTCTCCCTGGCCCTGACCGACCTGGCCACCCTCTCCCTCACCGACCCCAACACCGAACCCATTTTAGACTTTTTCTACGATCCGCAATCGTTGAGCGTGCGCACGGCTATCCCCATCAATTTCAACATCGAGAATTACAACGAAAAAATCCAAGAGCAAATGGCCTTGGGGATGGGCATGGGCAGCGGCGGCGGCGGGATGAAGGGCATCAGCACCTACGGCGTCCCCGGCCTGCGGGAGGATTTCCCTGACACGGCTTATTGGGTCGCGGATGTCATCACTGACGCCAACGGGAGCGCAACTGTCACCATCACACTGCCCGACAACCTCACCACCTGGCGCATGGATGGCCGCGCCGTCACCGTCGATACCCGCGTGGGGCAGACCATCATTGACCTCATCAGCACCAAGCCCCTCCTGGTGCGTCCCCAAACTCCGCGCTTCTTCGTGCGGGGGGATAGCGCGACCCTGGCGACCGTTGTGCGCAACAACACGGGGGATGACCAAACCGTGAAAGTGGGCCTCAACGCAGAGGGCGTGACAATCACGGGGGATGCGACCCAAGAGGTGGATATCCCCGACGGGCAGCAGGCCTACGTATCCTGGGACGTGGTGGTGGATTCCGATGCCGACCGCGTGGACTTGATCTTCGGCGCGGAGGGTGGGGGATTCACTGACGCCAGCCGCCCGCCCCTGGGGACGCTGGAGGGGGGAGGGATTCCCGTTTACCGCTACGTGGCCCTCGAAACCGTGGGGACAGCGGGAATCCTGCGGGGGGAGGGTTCCCAAACGGAAGCCATCAGCCTGCCTCCCTACGATGACGTGTCAGGCGACTTGACAATCCAAATTGACCACACTCTCAGCAACGCCATGATGGAGAGCCTTGACTACCTGAAGCATTATCCCTACTCGTGCGTGGAGCAAACCATCTCCCGCTTCTTGCCCAATGTACTCACCACCCAGGCCCTGCGAGCGGCCGGGCAGAGCGATCCCGAATTGGAAGCTAACCTGGACGAGCAAGTCAACACCGCGTTGCAAAGACTATACAACTGGCAAAACGCCGATGGCGGCTGGGGATGGTGGTCAAGCCAAGAGAGCAACGAAATCACCACCGCCTACGCCCTGCTAGGGTTGGCAGAAGCTAGAAACGCCGGCTACAGCGTCAGCCCTAACGTTATCACACGGGCGACTGAGTACCTGGGAGCGAATTTGGAAAATGTCCGAAGCCTCGAATCTCCCTATAAACTCAACCGCCAATCCTTTATCCTCTACACCCTGGCCCGCGCAGACCAGGAGTGGGTCATGAGCCTGGCAGTGGAGCTTTTCGACCAACGCCAAACCATGAGCCTCTACGCCCGCGCTTACCTGGCCCAAACCTTCCACATCATCAATCCCGGTGACCCGCGCATTGACACCCTTATCTCAGATTTCTCCAACGCGGCCATCATCTCCGCCACGGGCACACACTGGGAAGAGGATTGGAACGATTACTGGAATTGGAACACGGATCTTCGGACAACGGCCATCATCTTAGGCGCGTTGACCGAAATTGACCCCGGTAGTGATCTCAACGTTAACGCCGTGCGCTGGCTAATGACCAACCGCACCGCCGGGCACTGGGCTACCACCCAAGAAACGGCCTGGTCACTGATGGCTCTTGCCAATTGGGTAGAGTCCACCGGAGAGCTAGACGCTAATTACCAGTATTCGGTCTATCTGAACCGCGACCACCTGGGTAACGGAATCGCCAACGCCGAAACTTTGAGCGAAGGTGTTGAGATAGAAATAGACGTAGCCGATATGCTGGTCGGGGAACTCAACCGACTGGCAATTGGCCGCACCGCCGGGCCGGGAAACCTGTACTACACCGCCCACCTGACCGCCTCCCAGCCCGTGGAAGATTTACCCGCCCTGGACAGAGGCATCATCATCTCCCGCAGCTACTACAGCCTGGATAATAAGGAGACACCCATCACCCAAGCCGCCCAGGGAGAGCTGCTAATGGGCAAGCTGACCATCGTGGTTCCCAGCACGCGGCGCTACGTGATCATCGAAGACCCCCTCCCCGCTGGGCTAGAGGCCGTGAACCAAGACCTGAAAACCAGCCCTCAAGAATCAATCCCTGACGACTACGGCTTCGAGGATATCGGCGACTACGGCTGGGGGTGGTGGTACTTTGACCACACCGAGCTGCGGGATGAGAAAGTCGTCATCTCCGCGGACTACCTCCCTGCGGGGACGTATACTTACACATATTTGGTGCGGGCTAGCACGGTGGGCATGTTCCATGTCATTCCACCTACGGCGCAGGAGTTTTATTTTCCTGAGGTTTATGGG
>DAOUWT010000004.1 GCA_030666985.1 Chloroflexota bacterium | reverse complement strand
TTACTTCGCGCACGAGATTCTGCCCCTCCCCAAAATTTGACACGCACTTCGTCACATTTGGGGGAGGCTGGGAGGGGGCTGCCTATGCGGATTTCATAAATATAGTCAATTGCGACACGTGTTTCACGCATCACGTTTCACCCTTCACTCCTCACGTTTTCACGTTTCACGCATCAATGGTATTTAATATGAAACAACACACACTAACTCCCCTCTCCCCCAACCAGGCCTGGACACGGGATTATCTTGTCCGAATGCTGCACGTGGCTTTGAGCGTGAACGAATATGCTTTCGTGCGCCGGGCAACGCTGGGTTGGTTATCTGTTTATGCGGGAGATTTACCCCTTCAGTTCACCCACGCTTTGGCGCTATGGGGGGAGAAGCGCATTGAGCAGGCTCTCTCCCGCGTGAGCGTTTTGTGCCAGACAGATCCGGAGTACCTCGAAGCCCAAAAGCTATTGACTGTGCTGCAGGAAGCCCAGGGCCATCAAGAAATAGATGAAACTTGGGGAGTTGTTTTCGCATTGGCTCCTCAAGATTTTCCCCAGTCATCCCCGGGGGTGAGGAGCGCTGTTCCGGCCTGGAGCAAAAAGGTGGCCCAGGCACGCTGGGCGTTGAGGACAGGTAATGTGGCGTCCGCGGCGGAGCACATTCAGGAGGCCATGGCCTACGAAATAGAAACTCCTTTGGCAGCTGTGACTCATTTGCGGGTGATGAGCGCCGACCCGGAAACTCCCGTAATGGCTATACGCAATCTAGCGGAGCATTATCACGAGAAGTGGCCGGGGTGTTTGGTTCCCGCGCTGGTGCTGGCGGATACGCTCATCAAAAGCGGCCAATCCGAGCAGGGGGTGGGGATGCTGCACCAGGCCACCACGGAGGATGTGACCGGGCAGGTGGCGCGGCGCTTGTGGGGGGAGGAGCATCCTTACCGCGACCTGTGGCCGGGGGATTTGCAGGCCCATCTGGATGCGCGTGTCCCCGCCGGGGTGCGGGCCGCCCTGGGGTGGAATCTGCTCCCCCTGGGGGCAACCCCAGCCTCAAGCGGGCTGGCCGCTCCAGGTCCGGAAAAACCTCCCCGCGAGTCCCCACCTCTCCCTAGCCCTCTCCTACGAGGAGAGGGAAATCCATCCCCCGAAAGGCTGCTTTCTATCCAACAAGAATTAGAAAAAGCGGCCCGGCGGTTGGGACATCCCCAAATTGCCAAGCGGGATGGGCGATTTCCCATGTACGTGGTGTTCAGCACTCGGCGCGGGTTAGAGAAGAAATATGGCCCGAAGACCACTCAGGTGCTCAAGGGCGAAATGGAGAAACTCGCCCGCGCGGTGCGTGATAAACCGGGCTGGGGGGCGGCGACGGTTTTGGTCGATGACGCGAGCTGCATGGCGCAATTTGGGTTGAAGCCGGTGCGCGTGCATGACGCCTGGGAATTGAAATTGGCGCTGGCTGACCTGGACGCGGCCTTCGCGAAAAAAGGGCTGATGATTGGGGCGGTGCTGATTGTGGGCGGCCCAGAGGTGGTGCCGTTTCACCATCTCCCCAATCCGCTGGAAGACGCCGACGCGGACGTGCCTTCGGATAATCCTTATGCCACGCGGGATGAAAATTATTTTATCCCTGAATGGCAGGTGGGACGTTTGCCTGGGGGTGCGGGGAGCGACCCCGGCCCCCTATTGAGTATGCTGAGGGAGGCTGCAAGCTATCACCGCGATGCTGTTAATGCAAAACGGAAGTGGTGGAAAGCGGTGTGGGCTTGGATAGGAGGGTTGTTCTCGCGCTCTCGAGAGCAGATGAGCAATTTTGGATACGCGGCGGAGGCTTGGGAAAACGCTTCTTGGGAGGTCTTCCGCCCAATTGGGGATAAGGCCGATTTGGTAACATCTCCCCCTTATGGAGATGATTACGTGATTCCGATCCCGGCGGCGCGGCTGGGGTATTTCAATCTCCATGGGGTGGAAGATAACGCTCCCTGGTACGGCCAACGGGATATGACTAAAGCTGGTTCGGGTACACCTTATCCCATTGCCCTGCGCCCGGAAGATATCCGGAAGAAGGATGGTGTACCCGCGATTGTCTTTAGCGAGGCTTGTTTCGGTGCGCATGTGGACAAGCGGGGTATTGAGGACTCTATTGCGCTCAAGTTTTTAGTTTGTGGAAGTCGTGTGGTGGCGGGGTCTACGGTCACGTCGTATGGTTCGGTAGCCGGGCCTCTCATTGCGGCGGATTTGCTGAGCAGTGAGTTTTGGCAATATCTCAAGCAGGGATATTCGAGCGGGGGTGCTTTGCAAAAAGCTAAAATTGCCCTGGCCCAAAAGATGCACAAGCGGCAGGGATACCTGGACGGCGAAGACCAAAAAACCCTGATTTCTTTTGTGCTCTACGGGGATCCGTTGGCCAGCCTCCAAAACGGGAAAAAGAGTCAGGCGAAAATTTTGGGACGGTCACAAGAATGCCCCCCACATGTGAAGACTGTTTGTGCCAGATGTATGCTTTCAGAGAGTATTCCGACTGATGTGCTCAAGCAGGTCAGACAGGTGGTGAAAAAATATCTCCCTGGCATGGAAGGCGCTGATATGAGTATTAGCGAGGAGCACGGCTCATGCCAAGGCGAAGGTCACATCTGCCCGACTTCGCAATTGGGAGCTAAGTCTCTACCGAATGGCACACCCCACCGCCGGGTGGTGACTATGCGCAAAGACGTGAGTGTGCCTCAAAATGGATCGAAGTCAGTTCACCGGCATTATGCGCGGGTCACTTTAGATGAGAAGGGGAAGGTGGTGAAGGTGACGGTGTCAAGATAGTTGGGTAGTTAGATAGTTGAGTAATTGGGTAGTTGGGGCTTGGGAAGGGAGTGAAGAATGGGGGTATTTGATATTTGGTATTAGATATTGGGTAGTTGAGTTGGGGAATTGCTTGCGGGGATGTCTTTTTTCGTTTATACTAGAAATACTGATTCCTGCTCCCCTGATTCCCAATCTACTAATTTCCCAGTTTCCCAATATACCAGCCTCAAATCGAATCCTGAAGTTCCTCAAGCTGCTCCCATTTTGCCAGGGCTGCCAGGCGGGCTTGCTCGGGCCAGGTGCTGGTGTTGGCAATACGCACTCCAGCATCGGAGAGGAATTCGCGCAAGTCGGCTTCGGACATGAGGGCTATTTGGGAGTAGAGGCGTATTCCCCGAGAATAGAATGCCTCTGAAATTTTAGGGCCTATGCCCTTTATTTTGGTGAGGTCGTCCGGTTTGGTTGGCAGAGGCGCTCCGGTCGGTGTAGGAGTTTCTATCTCTATAGAAGACATCCGCTTTTCGGTGGGGCGCGTCAGCCACCAATAGATGTATCCCAAAAAGAGTAGGAAGGGAATGACGATATACAAGTATCGGGTATTCGAGCAGGTTTTGTTTGAATTAGTCATTAGTCTGATAGTCCTTAGTCGGGTAGTTTGCTCACGTTTCACGTTTCACGCAATCACGTTTCACGTTTCACGTCTTCACGTTTCACGTTTTACTCATCACTTCCCCCATCACCTCCACGTCATACCCGGGACGCTGGGCTACGGCTTGGCGGAAGACGGGGTCTTCTAGGAGAGCGAAGAGAGGGGTCAAAAGCTCGCTTTCGGCGTGGATTTTGGGGATAATGAGGTCGTAACGCTCGCTGAAGAGGGGGATGAAATCCAAATCTAGGGCGTGGGCAGCGGCTTCTATGCCCAGGCCGCAATCGGCCCGCCCGGAGGCTACGGCTGCGGCTACCGCCAAATGGGTATATTCTTCGCGCTCGTATCCGGCCACATCTCCCGGTTGAATATCCTCCAACCCAAGATGATAATCCAATAGCAAGCGCGTGCCCGCTCCCCGCTGGCGGTTGACGAAGAGTATATCGTCGCGCTGTAGGTCAACCAAGCCCCCAATGCCTTTGGGATTCCCCTGGGGAAGGAATAATCCCTGGGTGCGCCCCACCAAGGCAACCACACGCACAGGCTGGTCGGGCAAATATTGAGCAATGTACGGTAAATTATATTGCCCGCTTTCGAGGTCTAGCAAGTGCGCCCCGGCCAGGTGGGCTTCTCCGCGCCGCAGGGCTACTAATCCCCCCAGGCTGCCAACATTAGCCGAGGCCAGGCGGCGGTCGTGTCCGGTGAGGAATTGGGCTAAAACATCCAAAGTGAGGTCGTGGGAACCGATGGCAAAAATGGTCTTTTGGATGTCGCTGGGGGGACGGTATAGCCGCACCTTCACGCGCTCCCCGGCGGGGTAGCCTTGCGAGCCACGGGGAACGATCACAATGCCATCGGCCCGCACCAGGGAGGTTATCACGCCCGACCCGCGCGAGAGGGGGGCTGCCAAAATCCGCTCCCCAACCTGCCCCACGGCGACGCGCATGTAGTCATCGTCCCCCGCAGGCGAGGTGATTTTCCGCGTCAGGGTGGCTTCCATCTCCACCGGCTGGCGGGGGGAGCGTCCCAGCCACTGGGCCAGGAGCGGCTCCACGAAAATCTCCCCCGTAAGGGCCGCCGAAACGGGGTAGCCGGGCACGCCAATGATGGGCACGCGCTTATCCCGTGCGTGAATAATCCCCAAAATGACGGGATGGCCGGGGCGGACAGCGACTCCGTGTACCAAAAGGTCGCCCAACTCCTCCACCACACTGGCAGTGTAATCCTCTGAACCTGCCGATGAACCAGCGTTTACCAAAACCAGGTCATGCTCCTCCGCGGCTTCCCGCACCCGGTCGCGGATGGCTTCGAAATCATCGGGGATGATGGGGTAGCGCGTAGGAACCCCGCCCCACTCCCGTATCTGCGCCGCCAAGACGAGGGAGTTGTATTCGATGATGTCGCCTTTTTGGACGGGATGGCCGACGGGAACCAGCTCTGTGCCGGTGGGGAGAATGGCCACGCGGGGGGGGCGTGTGACCGTCACGGAGGCGTGGCCGCAACCCGCAACGGCTCCCAAATCCACGGGGCGGAGGGTGTGCCCGGCGGGGAGGACAAGCTGCGTGGCGACCATGTCCTCTCCCATGGGACGAACGTGGCCCCAGGGCGGGGTCGCTGCCCGGACGCGAATTTGGGCCGGGTGACGGGGATCCCCCGCAGGGGCGTCATCCCCCCCCAGCGCTTCAACGTTCTCAATGGGGATGACGGCGTTTGCCCAGGCGGGGAGGGGATCGCCCGTGTCCACGTATTCGGCCCGTGTGCCATAATCCAGGGTGATGGGGCGGGTCTGCAAGGCGCCGTTGGTGTCTTTGGCGCGGACGGCAAATCCATCCATGGCGGAGGCGTGGTAGTGGGGGGAGGAGATTTTTGCCCACACGGGGGAGGCTAAAACCCGTCCCAGGGCGTGGATGTCCAGGGGGATGGTTTCGGCGTTCGGTTGCAAACCTTCACTATCGGCGAGGGCTTCGTTTAGGCGTGCTATAGCATTGGGGAGGGGGATGTCGTGGAGGTAGATAGTCATGTAGTCTGATAGTCGGGTAGTCAGTAGTCGGGTAGTCGAATAGGAACTCGTGTCGGTTACTGAATACTGAAAACTGAACACTGTTCACTGAAATCTAAAGGGCTTTCAGGTGCTGTTCTAGAGAATGGGCGTCGTCTAGGTTTCCCTGGCTGCGGGCGTGGTCGGCGGCTTGGAGGTAGTATTGGCGGGCCTCGTCGAGATCGCCAGCTTTTTCGTAGTGTTCGGCCACCATGACGCTCAGTTCTGGGCCAACGCGCTCTGCCAGCCATCGAGCTACGGCATGGTGACAATTTCCACGGTACTTATGAGGCAGCAGGCTGTAGGCGACATCACGGAACAAGGGATGCTTGAAGATAAACTCTTGGTCATCAGTAAAAGTACTTCCGGCCCGGGGAAAAGCCAATTCCGCCTCTACAAGTTCATCAAAAGCATTTTGGGCTCTTTCTACCATCTTCAATGTAGAAACATCCAGGATGGTTGTCGTCCCTGAGGCTTCCCGCATGGCGGCCATCACGGCTCCGGTCCAAAATACACGCCCCACAACGGCAGCCAACAGGGCCACTCCACGCGCTTCGGGGGAAAGGGAATCCAAACGGGCTTGGAGCAACAAATGCAGTGAGCGAGGGAGATTTCCTGATGGGTCTAGCTCAGAGAAATCCTCATGCCCGGAGCGAAGCAAGTTTTTCACCAGCTCTTCCAAGTAAAAGGGGTTGCCTTCTGCACGCTGCACAAGCTGAGAGAGGACTTCGGAAGGAACGGATGCCAAGGCCGGATACGCTTCGCGAACTATCCCAGGGTCTATTGGGAGCGGTTTCAGAGTGATGATCTCTGCTACCTCTCGAAGTTGGGGATACTGTTGAAGAGCTTGAGGACGGCACCCACATAAGATGAATATGGGCAGCCTGCCGTTTTCAGACAGCATCAAATAGGACAACAAATTAATACTTCCCTGATCGGCCCACTGTAAATCATCCAGTGCCAAAACCAGGGGGCCGCTGCTCCGGGCGCGAAATAGAAAACTACTATGGAGAGCAAAGGCTCGCTGCAATTTTTGGCCGGGATGATCCTGCAAAGGGACTAAATAACGGCTACCTGGCCAGTTGATCCCCACAAGATCACCGATGAAATGAGCGGTCTCTACTATAGAGATTGTCCCCAAATACTGCCCCCATAAGGAGCCAACGCCCTCGATAAATTTCTGCCGTGCAACTTCTGGGGAATCGTTTTCCTGCACATTGAAAAGGTTCGCCCACAATATCCGCCAGAGATAAAAGGGCACCTTAGAAACCTGCTGGAAGGCCCGGCTGGAAATCAGGGTCAAATGGGGTTCTTCGGTTTCTAAACGGCTGGCAAATTCCATCATCAGGCGCGACTTCCCAAGCCCCAACTCTCCGACGAGGAGTGCCAGGATAGGGCGTTCTCCATTCTGCGCTTTGTGGTACAGTTCCTCTAAGTGCCTGAGTTCTTCTTCCCGGCTTACGAGGTTGGTCTCCAGTCCTCCCATGCTCCGGTAGCGCAGTTTAGTGGGTTGCTGCAAAGTTTCAATAACTTGGTAGGCCTGCACTCGCTCCTCTTTGCCCCGCAATTTCAAGGGGTCAAGAGCACTCATCCGGAAGGCTCCTCGGACAAATTGATATGTGGATTCGCCGATGACAAGTGTGCCTGGTTGGGCTGCTTCTTCGAGGCGTTTGGCAACATTGACGGTATCTCCTAAAACGGTGTACTCTCCCCTCAGTCCCACGTACCCCGCCAGAGCCAAACCGGAGTGAATCCCCACTCCAAGCTCTAGTTGTTGGGCTTCTGGGATGGCAGCCTCTTTTTTATACGCCTCCAAGGCCTCGAGGATGGCCAAGCCAGCAGCAACGGCCCTTTCGGCATCGTCCTCGCGGGCCTGGGGCGCTCCCCAAACGACCATGAAGGCATCTCCCATGTGCTTGTCGATAAAGCCTCCATGCTTCTCGATGACGCGGTCTAATTTAAGCCACACATTGCGCATGAGGTCGCTCACCACCTCGAAATCCAGTTGGTCGGCCAGAGGGGTGAAGCCCCGCACATCGGCAAAGAGGACTGTGACCAATCTGCGTTCTTCTGGGTATTGCTTGTTTTTTACATTGGGCATATTTTAAGCCTTTGCGTGGTGCGTGAGGAGACGACAAGGGGTAACTATTCACTCACCGTTGGAGATTGGTGGGAGCGCAAACGGTTGGGGTGGAGTACGGCCTCGCCCCGGCGTGACACCATGCCCCAGGGTTTTTCCCCGCTTATGCGCCGCGCCTGGGGCTTGCTCATCTCCCCCGCGGTGGCGCCCTGTCCGCCGATGCGCAATGTACATCAGCGTCTCACGCCCCCGCGTGGGCCCCTCCCCCAAAAATCCACGGGGGCTGAATGATTAGGCTTGCCATCTGTGCCACTTGCACACCTGTCTACTCCCTCCCTTTAAGTTCCTCGATGCTTGCTATTAGATCGTTTTCTAGGATTGGCTTGGTCAAATAGGCATCCGCCCCTAAAGCTAGACCTTTTTCTTTCTCGTCCAGGATGCTGCAGATGATAACGGGGATGGAGCTTAGTTGAGGATCGTCTTTGAGGGCTTCTAGGATTTCCCATCCCTCTTCGTGAGAGAAGAGAACATCCAGTATGATGAAAGCTGGTTCTAGAGTTCTAGCATATTGCATTGCAAGGTCAGATTCGGTGAGAGGGATGACGTGATATTCGCTATGGGTAAGATAACGCTTATAGAGATCGATCAGGTTTTCATCGTTCTCAATTGCCAAGATCGTTTTGACCTCGGTTTTTTGGGGGATTTTCGTTGGGAGTGCTACAGGGATGGTGAAGAAGAAAGTGCTTCCTTCACCGGAGTCGCTTTCTACGCCAATTGTCCCGCCTTGCATGGCGATGAGTTGGCGGGAGATGGAAAGCCCCAGCCCGGTTCCGCCTTCTTCACGAGTGGTGGTACCATCTATTTGCGAGAAAGGTTTGAATAATTTTTTCTGATCCTCTTTTGAAATCCCTGGCCCACTATCGGTGACGCTGATGCGAATTTCTTCTTTTATATCAGTTGTCTCTGCTGTGACAGTGATAGTGCCTTCTTCGGTGAACTTGGCAGCATTGGAAAAGAAATTGAGCAGTACCTGTCTGATGCGAACAGGGTCAGCACGGGCTTCAGGAAGGTTTGGCTCGATCTCTTTTCGCAACTCGATTGGTTTGTCTTTTATTAAGCCAGCCACAGTGGTGAGAATACTATCTATGATGTCTGGTATGTTTAGAACTTCGAGAGAAAGGGCCATCTTCCCAGATTCGATTTTAGAGATGTCAAGAATATCGTTGATCATAGTCAGGAGGTGTTGGCCTGATTCGTGGATGGCGCTGAGGTCTTGTGTTTGGAGATCGGTGACAGGTCCATCGATGCCTTTCATGATCACGCGCGAGAAGCCGATGATGGAATTGAGCGGGGTGCGCAGCTCGTGCGACATATTGGCCAGGAATTGTGATTTAAGTTTATCTAACTCACGGAGTTCCTCGGAGGTCTCCCGTTGTTCTTCATACAAACGGGCGTTGTCAAGAGCTACGGCAGCCTGGTTTGCCAGCGTGCTGAGCAGGCTGATTTCTTCCTCGGTGAACCTATCGGTTGGGTGGTTGCGGCTGAGAGAGATCAATCCTAGTATACCCTCGGGACCGGTGATGGGAATTGTGGCGTTGAAAGCGATTCCAGCGGCTTCGAAAGCTTCGTGAGCGTGTTCTTGCAGTCGTGGATCATCTGCAGAGAGTGCTAGGGCTTCTCTATTTTCAATGACGGATTTAGTTAGAGGATACTTAGATAAGGGGAGCTTTTCGCCAGTGACTGGGGAGCCTTCGCTCGCCGGGTATACTCCTACTCGTATAAGATGGTCTCCTTCGATTATGTACAAGCTAGATACATCTACCTTAATTGCCGCAGAGATATGTGCCAGCAGCGTATTGACAACCCCGTCAAAGGTCAGGGCTGCGCTCAGGCCGGCGGTGGTTTCCTGAATGGTAGAAATGTTTGCCAGTTGGCGCTGTGTCTGTTCGAAGAGGTGCGCATTTTGGAGGGCGATAGCAGATTGCCGGGCGACTGCCAGGAGCAACTCGCGGTGATGCTCATCGAACATCTTGGGCTTAGTTGCGTTTTGAGTCGAGATCACTCCGAGCACTTCATCACCAATTATCATGGGCACGCCCAGCCAGGATTTGGCGGGTTCCCCTACGATTATGCGCTCTAGGCCGAGGTCTGCGATCACCCCTTCTACATTTTCGGTTATGAGCAGGGGTTCTTTTGAGTCAATGACGTGTTGTGTCAATCCCCTGCTTTTTTTCATGGGTGGAATTTGGCTTTGCTGATTGTTTTCAACGACCAAGGGGAAAGACAACATTTCTTTTTGGTCTTCGTACAACGCCACAAAAAAGTAGCTTGTGTCCATAAGCCGTGAGACGTATTGATAAATGGTGCTGATAATCTTGTCGGTGTCTAGTTGGCTGCTCAACACCTGGCCCATTTCGTTGAGAACCTCCAATTCTTTTGCGTTTTGCTGGGTTTGAAAGACGAGAGTAGTGTTTTGCAGCGCGTTGGCCACCTGGTCGGCCATGGTTTGGAAGACAGAAATATCTTCTTTGGAGAAAGCGTTTGTTTCTACATCTTGAATACTCATGGCCCCAATCACTTTCCCACGGCTGATCAGAGGAAGAGCCATTTCCGATTTAGTATCTGGCAGAAGAGGATTAGCAAAGCGGCGTGCTTCCTCTGGGGCTAGTTGAGAGATATTTGCCTCTCCAGTGGTAATACATTCTCCAATCATCGAACGGCCGCCAATTTCAAGTTTGTGTCTTCGTTCTACTTGAAGGCGTCCCGCTTCCCCCGTTCCAGCCCGCAGGACGGCCCAGTGCCCGGCTTCGTCTGACCATATCCCTTTTTCATCTATTAGGAAAATGCCAACGTAATATAAGTCAAAGCGGTCACGGATCAACCCCACAGTTTGCTGGAGGAGGAGATTAGTCTCCAGGGTACTGCTGGCAGCTCGAGAGACTTCGGCCGCGGCCTGGAGTTGGACGCTGCGCCTTTGCACTTCATCGAAGAGTTGAGCGTTTTGGATTGCTGTTGCCGCTTGGGTGATGATCGTCTCAACTAAGCGGATCTCGTCCTCTGTGAAAGAGCGTCTTTCTTCGAGTATATCCAGGCCAACGGTTCCAATTACTTCGTCTTGGGCAATGAGGGGGAAAATCCCTAAACCGTGAACATTGTGCTGCCGCAGCATTTCTTGAATGGGGGCGGTGAGGGGGTCTTCTTGAGCTTTCTCGATTATGACCGGCCTCTTGGTCTCCATAACACGTTCACTAGAAGGATTTCCTATAATGGGGATTTCAAGACCCTTGGGGGAGGGGCGGTCCGGGTTGGGCGAGTAATCTGCAACGATTGTTGAAGCACTTCCACTTGCGTTGGTTAGAGCAATGCCCGTTTGCACGTTCAGAGCCTTGCCTACCTCTTCGGCCACGACTTCCAAGCTCTTGGTGAGGTCAAGTGAGGCCGCCACTTCAGAGACAATGCGGTTAATGAGAGTTAGCTCTTGGGAGCGTTGTTGGGTTTCCTCGAAAAGGCTGGCGTTTTCTAAAGCGAGAGAGAGTTGGAGGGCTACTTCTTTGACTAATTGCTGTTCCTCTTTGCTCCACTGCGGCCTATTCTCATCAGTGAATTCCAATAAACCAACTTGGTTTCCTTGCATTTCTACTGGAACTGCCAAAGCGGAATGTCCGGCTATGACGCTTCTCGTTTGGAGACTTCTATAACCAATTTGTGTGATGGGGACAGCACCCGGCTTATATACCAAGGCCGGCAGGGGTGAAGGGGGGATAGAGGGGGTCGGGGGGGGCAAGGGGGGCATGGGGGGGGGGACTTCGCTAAAGCCTTGCCACCTCCCTTCCTCTTCCCCAGGTTGGGGAGAGCTGAGGATGTGAACAATGACCGGGATCTTTTTCCCTGTGGCACTTTGATAGTTGATCGAAACCTCAACGGGACAGTGTTGAGCCTCTAAGGTTTTGATGAAGGTAGTGGCTAGCTCAGATTGTGATCCCTCATCCACCGCAAATTCAGTGAACGCTTGCCCTATGAAATCATTTGGAGTGTAGCCCAAGGCGTCCTCTACTGAAGAACTGCAAGTGGCGTACGACCCCTTGCTATCACATTCCCAGGTCCAACCCAAGGTTTTGGGGGACTCTTTTCGAGAAAGCGGGCGGGGCGCTTCTCCGAGGTCTATAAAAAGTTCTTCAAGTCTTGAGAATTTATCTTGTGTTGGCATTCGAACTCAACTCCTGAGCCAAAGCGCGGTATTGTTTAGCCCCACGGCTTTGCGGGGTGAAATGAGTAATAGGTAAACCTTCTATGGTACACTCACGTAATTTACTGTCTACTTGGATATTCGTCTTGAACACTATGTTACCCAATTTAGATCGAAGCTGCTTGGCAATATAGTTATGCGAGTTCAAACGGATATCGAGCATGGTGATGAGTATACGGTATTTGAGGTCAGCATTCTCGTTTTCCCGGATGTTTTTGATAATGGGGAGCATATTCCGGAGGGCGTAAGCGGATAAGTATTCCGGTTGGGTTGGGATGATTACTAAATCTGCCGCCACGAGGGCGTTTTGAGTAACGGCTCCCATAGAGGGTGGACAATCTATCAAGATCGTATCGTACATTGTCGCCTGACGAAGGCTGTTGCGGAGGATGTGTTTGTAGTTTTCACGAATAGGTAAAAAGCGTTCTGCCAGGGTCATCTCTGAATTGGAGGGGATGATGTCCAGCCCCGCCAGGGAGGTTTCCACGCTCACACTCAAGGGAGTGTTGGCGCTGAGGAGGAGATCAACCACAGAGTGGCTCACTTTGTGGGGGGGGATGCCCAGGGCCAGGGTTAGGCTGGCCTGAGGGTCAAGATCCACCAAGAGGACTTCCTGGCCACCCTCTACCAGAGCGCCCCCCAAGGAGGCTGCGGTTGTGGTTTTGGCTACACCGCCTTTTTCGTTGGCTAGGGCAATGATTTGGGTCATTCTAAACCTCGTACTATCTGTGAAGCGTGAAACGTGAAGACGTGAAACGTGAAACGTGATTCACTCCTCACTCGTCACTCAACCCTTTCTGCCTGGGGGACTACAAAGTGAGCCTGAGAGGTATTTAACGCTCGTTTGAGTTCCTCAACCGCAGTTTGCAGCATTTGCTCGGGATCGGTGGTGGAGCGTATCTTGGTGGTGATGTCTGTCACCAGACGTTCTCGTTCAGCGCGTTGTTGTGTCTCTTTGTAGAGACGGGCGCTTTCTAAAGCGACTTCAAGCTGGTCAATGAGGGTGTCCATGAGTTCGATTTCATCTTCATGCCAGGGATTGGCGTTTTCGGGTTTTTGGAGTCGCACGACACCGAGCACCTGGTCACGCAAGATAATGGGGATGGCGATTGTCCTTTGGTCAATGGGCGTGATCCTGCCTCGCTGGGTGGCTTCTAGCATACCGGGAGACCAGTCACCCGCAGCCGGGCGAGCCTGATGGGTGAGAGTGGAGAGGAAACCAAGCTCAGGTTGAGTACGCAGCAATTCACCCCAGGCTTCCTGGCTAAGCTCACCATAAGCCCGTTGGGCAGCTTCCAACGCTTCCTGGCGTTCGCTGAACAAACGCGCGTTTTCGATAGCAACGGCGATCTGGTCTGCCAGAGTCTGCAAGACGGCAATGTCTTCCTTGGAGAAGGCAGCCTCGCGTTTGCTTTGCACGTCGAGAGCGCCCAATAACTCATCCCCAACCATGAGGGGAAGAGCCATCTCGGAGCGTGTTTCGGGCAGGTCAAGATTATCGAAGTAGACCGCATCCCCGCCTACGTCCAGAGCGATACGCGCTTCTTGTTGGGCGGTGACATATCCTACAATGCCAACTTCGCCAATCTTTAAGCGATGCCCTCTTGCTAGCATCTGCTCTCCACCTTCACTGTTGGCAGCTTGTAACACAGCGTATTCCTTATTTTCGTCGACAAGAAAGACGCCTACATGGTAGAAGCCGAATCTTTCACTAATCAGGTGAGCCACCTGGGATAGGAGGTCTTCAATATTGCGGATCGTAGCCGCAGCACGTCCAACCTCTGCGGCTGCCTGAAGTTGTTGTGAGCGGCGTTCCAGGGTTACTTGCTCCCGTCTTCGCTCTGTAATATCCTGTAAGGTTACCATCCGCCCAGAAAGGTGTTTATGCTTACCCACGTATAATGGGGAGATATGCATATCGTAAGTACGTCGCGTTTCCCCTTGCCCTACAAGGAAGTCTGTATGTGCATCTTCAATATCCTGATAGTATTCGAACACGCTAGCCTGGTGGGGGAATACCTGTTTGATCCTTTGCCCTATTATTTCTACTGCAGGGTGACCAGTGATCTGCTCTGCATTTGGGTTGAGGTCTACGACTCGGTTTTGTGTGTTCAATATAAGCACACTGTAGCTTAAACCTTCCATGATGGCATCGCGTGTCACAGGTACAATATCGAAATCAAATAATCGAAAGCGAAGGATTGCCCATAACATCATCAACCCTGATAGTGTGAATACGAAGGGTGTCAGGTCAAGGCCAGGGAAAGGATTCATGCCCGAGAGATATAATACGTTCCCCACTAATGGTGTAAGCGAGGCAGTTAACATAAGTCCAATTTGACCGCGGTAAAATTGCGACAAGCGGGTTACTGTGGAGATAAGTTGTAAAGAACCAAGCAAAATTAACAGGTATCCGTATCCAGCCGAAACCCAGAAAAATGAGCCATAGGTTACATCCCAGGCAGCAAACGACCCGCTGAAGTCAAGTTCAATATACTTCCAAATCAAGCCGTGCCCATCGTTGACCCCATTCGTCCAGGAAAGCGCCAGCGTGATTACAGGTATGATCCACAAGAGAACCAAGTTACGCGTTGTTAACCACCTATCGCGACCAGCGTATTGAAATGCCATGATCAGCCACATCACCGGAACACTGACAACACCAATGTACATCATCTGGCTCATAAAAACTTTGGTAGGGAGATCGTAGCTGCCAATCTCCACAGCGTAAGTCCACGACCAAATACATCCGCCCAGCATGAGGTAAAACAAGGCCGCAGCGCCAGAGGTAGAGCGGTGTCTCCATGCGAAGGAAGCGACAACTACTGATATTGCACCAATTATAGCCAGCGTTAACACGTATGAGTTAAATTGCCACTGCATTGTTATTGATCCTCTCCATTCTTGTTTTGGGGGTAATTGCGCTTCGCCTGTGCCCCGGTTCCCATTCGTACCTCAACTTCAGCTAAATCTAGGACTGTACGCAATTCTTGGGTTGCGGTTTTCAATATGGATTCCAAATCTAGAGTCTCGCGCATTCTGGCTGTTGTTTCACTGACGATATGTTCATAGGCGGCTCGTTTTTGCGTTTCTTCGTAGAGACGCGCGGTATCCATGGCCGATTCCAGCCGTTTGGTCAGGGTCTCTAAGAATTCCTTTTCTGTAGGATTCCAGGTGTTGCCGGATGATTTTTGGGCATCTATGTAGCCAATTACTTGCCCGCGCACCTGGATTGGTATTGTGCGGGTTCTTGTATCATCTTTTGCTTTGGCATCGGCAGCGGAGGTAATGGCTCTAATACCATCCTGGTCGCGCCGGTAACCTCTCTGGACATGGGTTTGGAGAAAGTCTTTCCAAGTGGAGTATGTTATTTGTCCATACGCGCGTCGCTCAGATTCCAGGGCGATTTCCCGTTCGCTAAATAAGCGGGCATTATCGAGTTGGATAGCGATTTGATCGGCCATGATTTGCAAGCTTGTTAACGTGTTAGGGTCAAAAGCGCGTGGTTCTTGGCTTTGGAGAACAATTACGCCCAGGACTTTCTCCCGTGTGCGAAGAGGCAGCACAGCCTGCGAACGGCTATCCGCCAGCCGTACTTCTAAAAGGTGGCCTGACTCGTCATCTTCTGCGATGGCACGTGGCTGCGAGTTTTTGATGACCCAGTCAATCAACCCTTCCCTCAGGGGGATGCGGTAACCCGGGGCGGGTACTGTCCTTCCCTCCCCGCCGCTGCTGGCCTTCAGTGAAACCGAAGCACCTGACTGGTCAAGAAGGAATATGCTGGTTTGGAGTAAACCAAATGCTTCATTCACTAAGTTCGTTGCCCGGTGGAGAATCTGTTCCGGTTCAAGGAGGGACGTGACTGTGCGGCTGATCTCTGCCGAGGTTTCTAAGGTTTGCGAACGACGTTTCAGTACGGCGGCTTGTTCTTCTAACTGGCTGGTTTTATCTTCCAGACCCTCGGTTAGGGTGAGGCTTTTTTGAAGAGTGATGAGAAGGTTATTGATGAGAGCTGTTACTGAAGCGGCGAGAGCTAAGGTTGTGGCAAAAGCCGTTATCCCTGTATTGAACCATGGTTTGAATTCATTACGGAGCATTTCTTCCATGTGTTGGTAAGGGAAAGTAAGCCATCCTTCTTGGAAGGAAAAACCAAGGAATAGCCATGTACCAAAGCTTAGTACGGTAGTTATGAGACCAGCCTTGCCACCAATAAAGATGGCCGCCAGCATAGAGGCCGCCAAAAGCCATACGCGGCCATCTCCTGTTATGCCAGTATCTAGGGTGGATAAAACGCCGAGCAAATAAAGGCTTATGACGAGACAGCTTGCTCTCAGGGTATAAGGCAAGCGCCTTACGAAGGTGATGGTGAGTATCCAAGCATAGGCTAGGATGTAGATACCAAGAAGAAGTGGATTTCCTCTTTGGATTTGATCATATATGGCTAGGACAATAATGATAAACCCTAATGAGGCCCCTATGGCCATGATGATCGAAAAGACACGTTCTCGCCAGGTTTGCAGGCTAGCGATCTCCTCAGCCGATTTTTGAACTAAGAGTGGTTCCAAGAAGTGGGGCACTTTCATGCTGGACGCTCCTCTTGAGAATGGGTGCTGCCGGCTTCTAGCCGGATTGTGACTTGTTCTAGCTCTATTGTCTCGTATATTTCATTTACAGCGGTTCTCATTACAGAATCGACGTTCAGTGTCTCTCGCAGCCTGGATGTTATTTCACCTGTCAAGCGTTCGCGAGCGGCGCGACCCCGGGTTTCATCCAGCAGGCGGGCACTTTCTAGGGCCACTGTCAATTGTTCGGCTACGGATTCTACGAGAGCCATCTCCTCTCCCGACCAGGTTTGCTCGCCCTCTGGTTTTTCCAAGCCCAGCGTGCCAATAGTTTCCCCACGCAGGGTGAGGGGGACGGCTAGCCTTGTTGCCTCCCCCTCCTCCTGGGGGATGGTGTTATCCCCCAGGGAGGGGGGGGCTTCTCGGACACGCTCATAGAGTGGAGTAACTTGTTCGGGGACGAACCTTTCCCATTCCTCGCGCAGGTAGAGTCTTTGGACGGCCTCTACTTCACTTAGTGCGGCCTGGACATCCTCTAGGGAGCGCAAATTTGCCATAGCAGTTGCTAATTGGTAGGCTATAGCCTGAACCAGGTTGATTTCTCTCTCTGTGAATTCGTGAACGCTTTCAGTTGCGTCTGCTCCCAATGCGCCTATCACCTTGTCCTGGATGATGAGAGGTACTAATAAAAGGGATTTATAACCTAATTCCTCAGCCAAATTGCGTACCGACACTGGCTGCTCGCTGTGGCATGCGTCTGTAATGGCAACAGGCTCTTTGGTCTCCAATATTTCTTCCAGAGGCAAATTGCCTGCTACAGGAATTTGTAATCCAACTTCAACCAGTTGGCCTTTTTGTATCAGAGCCTTCAGAGTTCCCTGGGTGTTTTCTGCATTGAGAATTAAAATACCGCCTTGCGAGAATCCCAAATATTTCAGGTATTCGGGCAAAATGAACTCGAACATGTCTTGTTCTTCATTCATTTGGCCCAGGTTTTGCGCCACCCGGTAGAGTGTTTCTGCTTCGCTTAGGGAGAGTTGTGTTTCCTCGAAGAGGCGGATGTTCTCCAATGCCGCGGCAGCCTGGTTGCCGATAGTCATCATCAGGTCCGCGTCACGCTGTGTGAAGTCAGGTTCTTCCAGGCGGTTGATGGCCGTCATTGTGCCTAGTACTTTGCCCCGCTGCATCAGCGGCACGACGACGATTGATCCGCAATTAGTTTCCTCGCGGCGCTTTTGCACGCGGGGACTCTCCCGTGGGTCTGGCTTCCCTTTGGGGGAGAGGGCCGGTTTCCGTTCCTGTAATACCCACCCACTTAGGCCATCCCACAATTCGTCGAACGAGACATGGATAACCTGACCTGCTCCTGGCCCGCCTTGGGCAAAGTCGATTACTTGCTGTGCCTCCAGATTAAAAGTGATTATCGTAATCCGATCAGCCTCCAGGGCATTGACCATGCCGTCAATCACGGTTTGTAATATATCGGATACATTGTCGTGGCCGAGCAGATCGCGGCTGAGGCGATAGAGAATCTGGGTATTGGTCAGGGTTTGTTGGGTCTCCTCGAACAGGCGGGCGCTTTCGACCGCGCTGGCAATTTGTCCAGCCAGCCCCAGCAGCATTACCTGGTCTTCCTCGGTCAGTGCATCAGGTTCGTTGTGCTGGACGTCGAGGATGCCTAGCACTTCATCTTGCCACTTGATAGGTACAGCCAACTCGCCTTTGGTATCGGGTAGATCGGGATGCGGTACCCAGTGGGGGTCATCGGTCACGTTCGAGGCCAGGACTGGCTCGCCGGTAGCGGCGGCAGTCCCGACGACGCCTGTGCCGAAGGGCAGGCTATGCCCGGCGGCTAGCATTTTCTCCCCCGCTTCTCCGGAGCCTTCTATGACCACCATGGCGTCTTTTTCTGGGTCGTGGCGGAATATCTGAACGTGGTAATAGCCGAAGCCTTCTTTGACCGAGGTGACGACGTAGTTGTAAATTTCTCCCAGGCCAGGCGCCCCGGTGATCTCTTGGGCAATCTCGGTGGTGAGTTGCACTTGCCGGCTGCGACGCTCCAGAGATTCGCGGATTTGTTGCTCCATTTGCACCCGTTCGGTGATCTCTTGTCTGGCCTGTTCGTACAGCCGCGCATTCTCTATTGCCACGCCAACCTGGTCGGCTAGTGTATTGAGCGCAAGCACATCATTCTCGTCGAAGACACCGACCAGATTGTCTTCAACCTCCAAAACCCCGCTCACTTGCCCGCCAATTGTGATGGGCACCGAAAGCGAGGAACGAGCAAGCCACTCCCCGACCTTGTAGGGACGAGGGTCAGTGGAAGCATCTGTGACCAAAACTACTTCGCCGCTCCCAGCGGCCATCCCGATCGCGCCCTTGTCCACAGGCTGCCGGTAGCCATCGGGGATGATATCCCAAAAGTCCTTGGTAGCGGCTGCTACATAGAGTTCGTCTACTTCCTTATCTATCAACAGAATAGCTGCCCGGAGATAGCCCAAGTCTTCCTGCACGGCGTCAATGGCCCGCTGGAACAGCTCCTCCCGATCGAGGATGTGGGTAACATTGCGTCCAATGCGATTGAGCATCGCTAACTGGGCGGCTCGTCTTTCTACTGCTTTCTTCGCCTGCACCCGGTCAGTGATGTCGTTAGCAATGCCGAGTACACGCCGGGCTACGCCATCCTCATCTACGAGCGGGAATTTGACAATTTCCAGCCAGCGCACGTTTCCTTTTGCATCAGTAATAGTTCGCTCAGGAAGAAATTTTTTCTGAAGAGAGTTCATTACTTCAAGATCGTCATGGAGAAAAAGTTCAACTTCCTCCGGATTTGGGTTGAAGTCGGCGTCGGTTTTGCCTGTGATATCTTCGACGGTGGAGCCATAAGCCTGGGCCATAGCCTCGTTTGCCAGGAGGAATTTTCCTTCGCGGTCTCTGACGAAGATGAAGTTGGGAGCGGTATCTATGACGCGCCAGAGGAATCTTAGTTCTTCTTCGAGTGTTTCCTCTACTCGTTTGTGTTCGGTGACCTCGTCTTTCTTAGCCATCTTTGCTGTCTCCTGATTCATTCCTTGTCTTATCATAATCATTCACTCCATGTTGGATGTTGGCGGGGACGCAAGCGGCTGGGGGATGGAAAAACCTCGCCCCAGCGCGATGCCACCCCCCAGGGTTTTCCCCGCTCAAGCGTGGCGTTGTGCCTGGGGGTTGCTCTCACGCCCCCGCGTGGGGCCCTCTCCCAAAAATCCACGGGATTTGAATGATCACGTCTCATCAGTGTTTGATATTTTCTCTTCTTTTGCCTGCGAGGGCATATTTCCCAGCTGTACGTAAGCACGCGATGTGCCTAATGCCTCATAAAGCTCGTCCAATACTGTGTGGATGATTCTATCCACTCCGGCGGCGCGGTGTATCTTGTCTGTGATTTGTCCGGTCAACTGCTCGCGGGCTGCCCGGCGTTGGGTGTCTTCATGGAGACGTGTAGTTTCCAACACTGGGCCAATTTGTTCTATTGTCTCTCTGACCAATCCAAAGTCGTCTTCTGTCCAGGGGGATTGGTTTGCTTCTCTTTGGAGGGAGATTGTCCCTACGTTTTGCCCGCGCACTTTAAGGGGGACGATGAGCCTTTGCTCATCTTGGACGGGGCGTTTGGACGCTGCTTGAACGTTATCTTGGCCCTTAGGCGCATAGGTGAGGGGTGTCACCATGCCGGAAAGGTAGCGATAAGCGCCAGTTTGGGTTTTTAAGTATTGCTTCCAACTTGCTCGAATCTCTTCTCCGTATAGGGTGTCGATTTCTGCTAAGGCTTTTTGGCTTTGTTCCAAGAGGCGGGCGTTATCCAAGGCAACCGCTACCTGGTCAGCTAAAACCTGGAGGATTTCGATGTCTTCTGTGCTAAAGGCTCCAGATCGCTTTGATTGCACGTCAAGCACTCCGATAACCTGGTTCTCGATTTTCAACGGCAAAGCCATCTCGGAGCGAGTTTCCGGCAGATCGGGATTGTCGAAGAAAACGGCATCTTCGCCCACATCCAAGGCGATACGCGCCAGGCCTGTCGCTGCGGCATACCCTACAATGCCGGTCTCCCCAACCCCAAGGCGGTGTCCCCGCACCAGCATGCGTTGTCCCCCTTCACTGTTGGCGGCCTGCAACACGGCGTAGTTTCCCGCCAAGAGGAAAATCCCCGCATGATAGAAACCAAAGCGGCCGGCGATCAGTTGTGTGACCCGATTCAGTAACCGTTCCCGTTCCCGGATAGTAGTTGCGTCCCGGGCTACCTCAGATGCTGTCCGAAGTTGGATTGCGCGTTGGGCCAGGTCTTGTGTGCGCTCGGCCACCCGTTGTTCCAGTGTTTCCAGGGTATGCTGGAGTTGGCCTGTTGTAGCGTTGAAGGTTGCAGCAAGCACGCCAATTTCGTCCCGTGTTTTGACTTCCGCGCGAGCGCTCAGGTCTCCCCACCCCACTTTTTGGGCAATTTCCGCCAGATGGATAAGCGGGGAAGTAAAGCTTCGGGCTGCGAGATAGGCCACCAGTGATGTCAATCCTCCCACGATAATTGCCAGGAAGACGGCCAAGGTTGTTTGCTGAGCTATGGGCGCCAAGAACGTTTCTTGGGGTTGGTAAAAGGCCAACAGCCATGGTTTTTCTTCGAGCTGGACAATCGCTACTTGGCTTGTGAGGCCTTCCTCTGTGTAGGTGAAATAAGGCTCCCGGAGAGTATCTTCTAAGTTCGTTATCAAGCCGGGAAGGTCTAGGGAGAGTTCATCAGCCGGTAAGTTTGGGAGAAGATGGCTTTCTTGAAGGTCGCGTATTCGTTGGGATGAGTACGTCGCTATGGATTTGGCGATGAGTTCTGGCGAAGTGCCATGGGCTATGTGAAGGAAGTTGTGCTGAATTTGCAGGTATAGGACGCCATACGAACCGACCCCTGCCAGGTCGTTATTTTCTTCAATAAGATTCTGAAATACCTCACTGTCATAGCGGGCTACCAAAAGCCCAATTGGATCGCCTCCAATGTCCAAGACTGGAGCTACAAAATAGAAGAGCGAACCTTCTTCTTCGAATTTTAGGGGGGAGATATAAGGTCGGTTGAATGTCATGGCGGATTCGAATTCCCGTTGCAGAGAGGCATCTGCGCCAAGATAGGCGGGAATCTCGTTTGGGCCCCAAACCATGGTACCCTCTATAACTTGGCCTGTTTTGTCCACTCTGGTATCAGCTATAACTTGGCCTTCTTTGTCCAGCAAACTATAAGAGAGAATATAAGAGTCTTTGTTTTTTAAAGATACTAGTGAGTTATTTACCCTTATTTGTTCGAAGAGCGGCAGCATTTCAGGCGTTCTAGCAAAGTCTTGGATGCCTGTTATTTGGGCCTCAGCTTGCAGGCTGGTGATGTTTGCTTTCAGATAGTCATCGATTTCTGTTGAAATTTGTTTAGCAGTCCCGAGCAGGTTTTGATTTGCGGCGTCTATCAAGGCAGTCCGGGTTGTGTTGATAATGAAGAAAGCCATCACCCCCATGGCTATAAGGGCAATACCTAGGAAACCGAGGATGAGTTTGGCCTGCATCGAGAACCGCACTCGCGGTTGGGATCGGAGGGAGTTTTCTGCTTCCTGAAAAGTGGAAGGAGGCGGGACCTGTTGTTCAGTTCCTGGTGAGTTGGGTAAGCTCATTCTCTTATCTCCAAGTGAATCGTTCCTTCGGAAGCACCCAAGGTCTGTCCCAATTCCCGGAGCGTTGTTTTCAGGGCTTCATCGATTTTTGTAGCACGCTGCACTTTGCCGGCAATCTCGGAAACAATGCGATCTTGCTGGGAGCGTTTTTGGGCTTCCTCGATCAGACGGGCGTTTTCCAGGGCGAGAGCCGCCTGCGTGGTGATGGCATTCAACATGCTCTCCTCTTCTGCAGTTAACTCTGGGTTGTCAGTCTTGAGTACCAAATTGCCAATTTGCTGTCCGCGTAGGATGAGAGGAGCCTCTATGATCGATAGCTCCCCTTCATATTGGGAGAGCTGCTCGCTTTCGAATGCATATTCAAGATCGGTGCGGTTTTGGGCAACCGTTTCCCAGGCCTGTTGGAGGTATTGACGGTGGAGCGTGCGGATTTCTCCCAGGTTGCTCTGCGATTGTTGGTAGAGTTGGGCGTTCTCAAGCGCTGTGGCCAAACTATCGGCGATTGTCTGCAAGATGGTAATGTCGTCCTCGTCGAAAGCTTCTGCCTCAGCGGATTGGATGGTAAGTGCGCCCAAGGCCCGACCACGGCTGGTCATGGGTAGAGCAAGCTCGGAACGGGTCAGGGGGAGGTGAGGGTTGTCGAAGCGGACAGCTTCTCTTCCCACATCAAGAGCGATGCGGGGTTGCTTGTGGGCTATCGTCCAGCCGATCATAGAACTCCCGCCGATTATCAGTTGGTGCTTTTCAGCGAGCATTGCCTGCCCAGCTTCCCCGGAACCGGCTTGAAGTATGGCGTATTGTTCTTCTTCGTCTACTACAAATACGCCAGCGTAATATAAGCCAAAGCGTTTAGTTAAGAGGTTGACCGTTTGCTGGAAGAGGGTAAGAGGGTCTAGCTCGGCCGCGATTGTTTGGGAAATATCGGCTGCTGTGCGTAATTGGCGTTGTCTCCGTTCTAAGCCGGTGGCTTTTTCTCTCAGTTCTTGGCGGTCGTGTTCTAATTCATCGCTGAGATCGCGTTCCCTTACCAAGCGTTCCGCAAGAATAGCCAGCAGGTAACCAGTAGTGCCTCCTATGATAAGGCTGACAAGGAGGAAAGTAATGACTGTTGGGATCCAACTAGACACGGGATAAAGGAAAAGGGTCTGGGTAGAAATCAAGCCCTGATTTAGTGCCCATCCTATGCCTGCTAAGCTCACTGTACCTAATAGGGTGATAATAATGCTCAATTGAGGGCTGAAGAAGATCGACGTTAGCGCGGTGAATCCCAGCATCCATATCCGCCCATCACCTCCTAGCCCGTATAGTATGGAGACACCTACTCCAAGCATATAAAGAATCCCGACCAAACTGCCAGCCCTGAGATTATAGGACAGACGGCGGTAGAATGTTATTGCCATTACCCAGCCAAATACTATTGTGTAGAAAGCTACTAACCCCCATTCCCGGAGCGCGACAGCGTCTCGGATGCTGATGTAATATACAGCTAAACCGGGCCCTAGAGCTACGTAGAGGAGTACGGCTAAAAGCTTTTCTCGGAGCTTACCGATTTCGGCGTTCTCTTTTGGGAGGAAGCCCATTCCTGGTTTAGAGGAGAGCGAAGATAGAAATTTCATGCCTTTACCTCCTCCTTACCGAATTGAGGAGAGGGTTCTTGGCGGGGGAAAACTTTTATCCTGGCGCTTTTGGTGCCAAACATTTTGCCGACTTCTTGGACGGTAGTTTCCAGGATTGTCTGCATATCCGTAGAACTCCTGAGTTTGCTGGTAGCTTCGAAAAGCTGTTGTTGGCGTAGAGAACGTTCTTGGGTTGCTTCCAGGTAGATTATATTGCGGATAGCAATCCCGATTTGCGATGCCAATGTGGTCAATAACTCCATGTCTTCTTCGTCGAAGGCTTGTTCGTGTTTCGTGTCCTGGATTGTGATTGTGCCAATTGGTTCCCCTTGTACGATCATTGGGACGCCTAACCAGGATTGAGCAGGTATTCCCACTATTTTTGCGCCTAGAGCTTCGGCTCTTTCTTGAGTGTTTTCTACGAGCATCAGAGGTTTTTTAGTCTTGATGACGATGGAAGTTAACCCTTCTCCTAGCGGGAAAGGGGGGACGGTGGCTAGGCCAGATTCTTTCGCATACATGTATGGGATATGAATTTGTTTCGCCTCTTGATCGTAGATAGTAATCAGGAAGCTGACATCCCCCATAACTTTTCGGACCTGTTCGTGGAGTGCTTGGTAGAGTTTAGCAAGATTCGTTTCTTGGGTAACGGCTTGGCTGATCTCTTGGATTGTTTGAAGTTCGGCAAGCTGTTGGTTGATCGTGTGCATGGTCGATATTTTTGCAAAAGCTACGCTTGTCATGGCAATGAAATTTGTATAGGGTTGGATCGTAGAAGGATTGATGGAATCCGTTTCCCGCGACCCGAGCAGGATGAGCGCGGATAAACGTTCACCTCCGTAGATTGGGAAAATCGCTAAATCTTGGCAATCAAGCCCTCGGGGGATTTCAAGCAGTTGGGAGGGAATTCCCTGGGGATTCTCCAAATCTTTGATAACCAGGAAAGGCTCTGTTCCTGGAAGGGAGGCTTCCACCTCTTGCACAGAGACCGGCAGCCATTTTGCGTGAGGAATAAGCCGCTTGTCTTCGGGATCAACTATTGATCTTATCCGGAATCGATTGCCTTCGGTGACAAAAATCCCTGAGATAAATGAGATGTCTTCAAAGGTCTCGGCTATGATTTCTACGATCTCGCCCCAGTTTTCAGCTTGTGATATGCGCTGACCGGCTAGATAAAGATGGGAGGTTTCGGCCAAGTCGATTTCTGTGGCTTGTTGTGAACGGATATTTTGCATGGAAAACGTAACGTGTTCGGTAATGATTCGTACCGCAGCCAGCATGCTCTCACTAAAAGCAAGGGTATGTTTGCTTTGTAGGCTGAGAATGCCATATACTTCTCCTCGGAAGAGGATGGGGAAAATCGCTGCCGCCTGGGATTCGGGAAGACGGTCATGACCGAATTGAACCTTTTCATCACCACTGTAGGTTGTGCTGGGCTGTAGGGTGTTGACAGCAGATTTCATTAAGGCGTGCGAACTTATATTCAGCGTATAGCGATCAGAGAGCATTTGTGGCTCTCGTTCCCCAGCAATTCTTCGTAATACGGCATATTGTCGGGAAGGATTTAGTTCGTAGATGGCAATGTGAGAAAAATCGAATTTCTCATCAATGCTCCGGATCGTGACATCAAGTAACTCTCTCACCGTAGACACCGAACTCATCTCACCCTCAATCTCCGAGATAGCATAGATTTGCTCAGTTCGCTCCTGGACTTTTGCTTCCATTAACCTGTAGAATTCTACTAATTGGTCAGTCATCTCATTGAAGGAATAAGCCAACAGGCCAATTTCATCGCGGCGTGTCTCGGGGACTCTTTTTTGCCAGTCCCCTTGGGCGATATTGTTGGCCGTTTCCGCTATCTGGATGATGGGCCCAACGATCCGGTTCGCGCCAAATCGAATTAATGTCCCTAGAACCACGCCGAGAATAACTATCAATCCTCCCGCTAGAGGGAACAAATCGTTTAGATGGGCATATACTTCAGATGTCGGTATTTCCACCACTATGCCGCTATTGAGGCTCGAAATCCAGGTGAATGTCCCGAAAACCGTCTCAGATTTGAAGGAGGGGTAAGCCATTTCCAGGTAACTCTCCCCACTTTCCATACCTTCGGCAAGGCCTGCTTCCAGAACTTGTTTTTGTTCTATTGTTGGTTCCAAGCGGGTAACTTTCTTGAGAAGCTCTGTAACTCCCAGGTACATTTTGTCTGTATTGATGAAATATGCCCGGCTGGCGGGAAAGATTTGGGCTAATCGTAGGAATTCTCTTAGGTCATCATCTCGTGTGATAGCAAGAATAGCTCCTGCTAATGAGGCGTTTTCATCAAGGATTGGCACTGCTGTGAGAATGATGGTATCGCTTGCTTGGAAAGGATGAAGCCTGAAGGTGATTTTAGACTGAGCCGAACCTTTGCTTAAGCTGGTGAAAAAATCTTCGTCGTTTACTGTGTCGCCTATCCAGTCAGCGAGCGGAGCAGCGAGTATTTCCCCCTCCTGGTCTACGACAACGAAGTAATCGAAAACAGGTTGCAATCTTTGGGCGTTGGCTTGATCGAGTTCCGAGAGGATAGTTTCCCCTGTGGTGCTAAACCCTGGGTCTTCTTTCTCTAGGGAGAGGAATTCATCAATAGCATCAGAGAATTCGCTTTCCTTAGCTGTGTTATATAGAAAAACATGTTTCTCTCCAATCCAGGAGTTGATTTGGCTTTCTATGCTTTTTTCTATTGTGGAGAGTTGGGCAAAACTTCGCTCTTTAAGCAAGTCTCTAGCCCCAAAGTAAGCAATGCTCCCCACAATTAAGATTGGTACTAGAGTAATGGGTATGATGAGCAACAGCATAGTGCGGGAGAGCTTACCGCGGAATCTGGGCTTAGAGGTGGGTGTGGCTTGGGGCATGCCTTGCTCCTCGAACTATAAAGATTTGTGGTAACTACTCACCCATTGTCATTTCGACGAGGATGTTTCAGCCAAATACTGGCTGAATTAGGAGAAATCTTTGCCATCGAATGCAAGATTTCTCACTCCGTTCGAAATGACACCTGAGCAGTTACGATTTGTGATTATTCAGACCTCGTGGATTGTTGGGGGAGGGTGCCACGCGGGGGGGACGGGGGGGCGTGAGACCAAGCCCCAAGCCTGGCCCCACGCACAAACGGGGAAAAACCTTGGGGGTTGCGAAGCGGGGGTGGCGAGGTTTTGCCTATCCCTAGCCTCCAGCCGCTTGCGTTCCCACTAATCCCCAGGCGTAGGGACACGCAACACGCAGCACGCAACACGCAGCACGCAACACGCAGCACGCAACACGCAGCACGCAACACGCAGCACGCACTACTGACCCAAATTCCAAATGGACTCGCCTGCTAATATCCTCTTGACTTGCTCCGGGAACCGGTCCGGATCAATAGGTTTGGCAATAAAACCATCAAAACCGGCTTCCCGACATTTTTTCATCTCTTCTTGACTGGCGTGAGCGGTCACTGCCACAATAAGGGTATCTTCCAGTCTTGGCGCGGAGCGGATCTGTTTCAGAGCACCATATCCATCTTCGTAGGGCAAGCGGATGTCCATCAGCACAAGATCCAGACGGGGGAGGGTATCGGCGTACTCTACAACTTCGTACCCTGAAGTTTTCCATTCACAATGAATGCCCATATACCCCAGGAGCCGGGCAATGAGCACAAAGTTAGAGACGTTATCTTCGACTACGAGAATAGTGGTCTCTTTTGGAATTTTGCCTTGGGCGGTGTTTGTGTTTTTGGGGTCTGTGTTAGTCATTGTTTTTCCCGTCGTAATCTAAGGGGCTGTCTATTATTAACTTTGTAGTTTTCATCAAGCTGAGGAACTCAGAGGAACGCGGTTCCTCAGCGAAAGTTATTTCTTGACGACGCCTAAGAACAAGCTTACTTGAGAGGTTAATTCGTCAATATCAATTGGCTTTTCAATATAGCCATCACAACCGGCTTCGAGTACGCGTTCTCGATCCCCTTTCATGACGTTCGCGGTAATCGCGATTATGGGAACATCTGCTAATTTGGGTTTTCTTCTTAGTTTTTGAGTCAATGCAAAGCCATCTACATCAGGCATGTTTATATCCATCAGAATCAAATCTGGGACGAGTGTTTTCAAGATTTCTAGAGCCTGATGGGCGTCTTTAGCTTCTTGGACTTCATACCCTTGATGTTGGAGTATGCGCTTGAGTAAAACCCGGTTTCTCAAGTTATCTTCTACGCAGAGTATAATTGGTTGTGAACTCATGTTTGAAAAGACTGCTCCTTAATAAAACGTGTTATAAGTCCATGAAGAGAATTAATTGTAATTGCTCAAAATGTTAGTGGTGCATTGCATCTGCTTTTGGATGCGTTGCACCACGAGTCTGTCCATGAAACCCGAACTACAATTATTATGCCCCAACAGGGTACGCACTTTCCCAAGTGCAATGCAGTTCTACCACCGTGATTTTGGGCAACTACAATTAACTTATACCTTCCGCTTGTAGCGAAAATCTTCCGATCTAGCAGTGATGTCATGTTTGTATCAAAGGGAATACCCCCTACAGGCGGGACATAAAAGAGCGGGTGATCGGATTCGAACCGACGAATGTCAGCTTGGGAAGCTGATGCCTTACCACTTGGCGACACCCGCATAATTTGCTGAGAAAAACTCAACTTATGGGCTGTATTTTACCAAGTAGCTTATTATTAAGCAAGGAAAGGGCAAACCGAAAAGCAATTCTCAATATGTCACTGCGAGCCGACGCTTTCCGGCGTGGCAGTCTCCTCGATGGTGGGGGGGATTGCTTCGGCGAAAAAACCGCCTCGCAATACCAACGGGTATACCCTTGCGGTATGACAGCCAAATTTAGAATTGCTGCAAACCGAAAAGAAATCGAAAAGCGATTGTAAGGTGAAAAACGCAGGCTGTTCTAACCAGAGCAATTGCCCTGACATTCCCTTCAACATTCCAACGTTTTCTTGGTAGAATATATGAGCATGAACGTAATTGGATGTCAAAAAAATAATCTATCCCACCGTGAAACGTGAACTCACGCTACACGCAACACGCTACACGCAACACGCTACACGCTACACGCATTTCAATCAAAATAATCTCACAAATTCTCTTCATGATGAGTACAAAAGGATATCACATAACATGGCCGAAATTTTTTACATCGAATGCCTAGATTGTGGGCACAAAACCGAATATCGTCTCCATGAGTCTCGCTGCCCTGCATGCAATGGAAAGTGGCGGGTAGCTCGTTATGAAGAAGACCCCGCACTAGGCAAAAAATTACTAGAGCGTATAAAAAGTCGCCCCTTTGACTTCTGGCGGTGTATTGAACTTCTCCCTATCAAGGAGCGCTCTGAAATCAGCATGGGCGAGGGGGGTACCCCGCTCCTCCGCGCAGAGAATCTGGGACTGATGCTGGGGCTTAAGAACCTCTACATCAAAGACGAACGCCAGAACCCAACCAACTCCTTCAAAGACCGCCAAGCCATCCTCACTATCTCGGCTCTCAAAGAAGCAGGTGTCAACGAAGCTGTCTTAGCCTCCACGGGTAATGTCGCCATTTCTTATTCCGCTTATGCCTCCCGGGCCGGTATCAAATTGTGGACTTTCATAACCAGCTTAGTCCCGGCCGAAAAAATGCGCGAAGTAGCAATTTATGGCAGCCAAGTCATAAAAGTAACCGCGTCTTACGACCAGGCCAAGGCATTAGCGGCTCAATTTGCCAAGCAACAAGCCGGCGGCCTTTACCTCGAAAGGGGCACACGGTCTATTTCCACTTTGGAATCCATGAAAACGGTCGCCTTCGAGATAGCTGAACAACTCGCCGAGAAACTCTCCCCAGGGAGCGCCACCACGCCCTGGCGAACACCAGACTGGTATTTTCAGTCCCTCAGCGGAGGAGTAGGCGCAGTGGGGGTAATGAAAGGGTACCGCGAGCTAAGGCAAATGGGCCTGGTGGATGATGTCCCCCAAATTGCCGGGATTCAATCTGCTGGCTGCGCCCCCATGGCAAAAGCCTGGAAAGCCAACCAAGACGTAGCAGACCCCGTTTTAACACCTCACACCAAAATAGCCACCCTTGCCACCGGAGACCCAGGCCGGACCTATACCCTCCTTAGGAAGTGGATGCTAGAAGAACGGGGCGGCACTTTCGAAAGCATCACCGATGAAGAAGCCTTCCGCGCCATGCACGTTTTGGCCGAGATGGAGGGGATGTCCATGGAACCGGCGGCTGCCGTCGCCTTTGCAGGATTGATCAAAATGACCCGGGCCGGGCAAATTGACCCCGACGAAGTCATCGTCGTCAACTGCACCGGTCACACCCTTCCCACTGAAAAGATGATCCTTGATGATGACTGGTCCCGTGATGTAAGCCTTCCTCCTCGCGCCGAAGAAGAAGCAGAAATATTCCCCGAGGACGGCATCCTGTCCGCGCTCAGCCGCGTTACACCAGACAAGTATTCTCACATTGCTATTGTGGATGACCATCCCCACGCCAGACGCCTCATCCGGCGCATTCTCCAATCCCAAGGGGAGTATACTTTCTATGAAGCACAAAATGGAAGCGAGGCCATTCGAATAGCCCAAGAGAAACTTCCCGACTTGATGATCCTCGACTTGATGATGCCCAAACAAGATGGTTTCACCGTCCTCGATCAGCTTCGCTCCCAACCCGAAACAGCTTCTATCCCGGTCATTGTCGTTACGGCAAAAACACTCACGCCCCAGGAAAAACAGCGTCTCCAGGGCCGCATCCATGCCTTACTCCAAAAAGGCAATTTCATGGACAATGAACTCTTAGAAGAGGTTAAAAGTCTGACCAAGTAACTGTCACCTCCGCCAGTTCAGCCTAATATGGATAGCGAAGGTTTGTAACCGAGCGGCACCCCTTTGACACGCGGTACCATTCGGTCTGGAGACCTTCACTATCCCTGGACGATGGATTCGGCAGCCTTAACTTAAATGACATTGAATAATTACCTTTAGCAGCATCCCCCTCATCCATGACAAACAACACAGAAAACACTAGCACAGCCTTCCCTCTCGCGAGGTTTAGAAGGCAAATAACACATCCCTTCAAAGAATCGTTCCGAGGAGAACGCGCCACAGGCATTTATTCTGCTCTGGCATCTGCGTTCTTTCTGGGGATGTCTCCCGTCTTCGGGAAGAAGGCCATCTTGTTGGGTGTCCCACCCCTGGCAGTGGTCGGCATCCGAACCTTTTTGGCTACTTTTTTGCTCTTTGTCGTGATAGCCATTTTCAAGCGAAAATACCTCTACATATACCCCGCCGGGGTTTTAGGCTGCCTCATGGCGGGCTGGACAAATGGCCTGGGTTCTCTCTTTTACTACAGTTCTCTCAGCCACTTAGACGCTGGAATCGGCCAACTCTTGAACTCCTTCTATCCCGTCTTTGTGGCGTTCTGGATGATCCTTGACCGCAATAAACCCAGCAAGATGACTATATTCCGCCTTTCCTTGGCCATCCCGGCTGCCGCTCTGCTCATGAAAACCGATGGGGGCAGCATTCATGTTATTGGCGCTATCCAGATGTTGATCGCGGCGGCCCTATATGCCCTCCATCTCCCTATCAACCAAAGGGTACTCTACGATATGCCAGCCCCCACGGTTACCCTTTACACACTTGTAGCAATGAGCGCTCTCGTAGTACCCACTTTCATCTTCTCTGGGTCGGGAGGCCTACCAACAACTTTGCCTGCCTGGGGGCCGCTTATTGGCCTAACCCTGGTAACATTCAGTTCCCGGCTAACGTTATTTTTAGGGGTAAAAAACATTGGGGGAATGCAAACCGCCTTGCTAGGCCTAAGCGAGCTGATTGTGACCATCATCGTGGCCCACTTCTGGCTTAAAGAATCATTGAGCCTCTACCAATGGGCCGGCGCGGCACTGTTGAGCGTCAGCTTAATTCTAGTAGGATGGGATAAGAAAACCTCTCGGGCAAAACAGAGGCCTGGGGGATGGCTCAGTTGGTTGAGCGCACCCCGCCTCTCAGGAGATGTGCCCTGGCAGCCCGATCGCTGAAGTTCTTCTCACCCCCCCGTCCCCCCCAGGGTTTTTCCCCGTTCAGGCGTGGCACTGCGCTTGGGGTTTGCTCTCACGCCCCCGCGTGGCGCCCTCCCCCAAAATTAGGAACCGCGTTCCTCGGAGGAACGCGGTTCCTAAAAAAACCTTCCCAGGGTAATCCGGGAAGGTTTTTCTTTCAGAGTAGGGACACCACTTTAGGCATGCAAAGCAAGCCAGGCCCGCAGTGTGACGAGTCCTATTTACAGATTCGGGTCAAACACGTATCCAGTCCCACGGACATTGCCCACCCAATCCTCCATGCCAGGGAAGATAGCCAATTTCTTCCTCAAGCGGCTGATCATTGGGCGCAAGACTTCAGGGGCTTCCCATTCATTTATTTCATAACCCTGTACCAAGAAAACAACCTCCTGGTGAGTCATAACCCGAGCGCGATTCTCCAAGAAGGCCCCAAACAATTTGCCTTCCGTCGGTGTGAGGTGAGAACGCGTGTTACCACGCCATATTTCCCTGCGCTCCAAATCCACCATGATCCCTTGGGGCAATGAAACTATCCGGCGACTGGGCAAGTCTGGCGTAGTAATACCTTCCACATCCTTGAGTTGATTAAGAGAAGATTCCAATTGCTCAATTAACAACTCTTTGCGCTGCCGTTCAGTCTTCGCAGTAAAACTACGCTCAATGCTGGCTAGAATATCCTCGGTTTCAAAAGGTTTCAAGAGGTAGTCGTGAGCGCCAATTTGAACAGCTTCGATGGCCGATTCCAAAGACCCATGACCGGTGAGGACAATTATCTTAGTCGAGGGATACAATAGGTTGGCCTGGTGCATCACCTCGACCCCATCAATACCGGCCATCTTAAGATCTAAGAGTATGAGATCATACTTTTCTTCATTTAGCCTCTCGAGAGCATCTTCACCACTAGCTACAGCTTCTACATCGTAGCCTTCCAACTCTAAAATATCCTGAAGAGATTCACGAACTGCTTTTTCATCATCAACAATCAAAATTTCTGTAGACATAATCACCCTCCAAAAGGTAAAGTCATAACAAAACAAGCGCCTTCTCCATTATTTGCTTGTAACTCTATTTTCCCTTGATGCTCTGTACTAATAATATTATCACAAATTGTTAGTCCGAGTCCATGACCATCCTCTTTTGTGGTAAAAAAGGGCTTGAAAACCCTATTTTTGTTCTCAGGAAGAATGCCATGTCCTGTATCCTTAATAATAATTGATATTCCGTTTTTTTGCAACTCTGTTGATGCAAATAACTTTCCTCCTTCGGGCATGGCCTCTAGGGCATTGATGATCAGATTAACAAACACTTGTTCCATCCTGGCTTGCAAGCCCCACACTTCAGGTAGATCTTCAGCAAAATTTGTATGGACGCTAATATCCTGCTCTGAAAGTTTCGGGGCATAGAGGTTTAGAACCTGCTGAAGGGCTGCATTGATTGAAAACGAGGTTTTAGATTTCTGACCAGGGCGATATAGATCCAGCATATTCGCCACCACTTCGCGTAAACGAGAAAGTTCCTGCTTCACAACGGCTAGATAATATGCACGATTTTCAGGCGAAGTTGCTCTTTCTACCAACTCCAGATTACTCTGGATAGCCTGTAAAGGATTATTCACCTCATGAGCCACAGTGGTCATTAAACTCTCAAGGGGACGTGATGCCTGAATATGTGCTAACAACTCCTGAGCCTCTTCAATTTGCTGTCTTTGTGCTCTAATCTCAATTTGCTCTTTCAAATTTCTTATGGCGCCCGCAATATGCCCAATAAATATGCTCGCTACTTCTAAATCGATGTTGCTAAAATCATGTCCTTTTTTATTTCGCCCCGCAACGACAACGCCCAAGTGGTCTTCGGAGTCATAAATCGGTATCCATAGCAAGGAGGTCAGGCTATATTGCTCCAGAACATCCGCGCCAACACAAAGCGATTGATCAATCACGTTGGCAAAGCCAGGTTTATAGATTTTGTAAATTTTAGATAGGGGAGGCACTTTGCCATAGCCATGGCTGATCTCGAATACACCTTTCATACCTTCTCGGCGCAAGAAAATAGCTGCGTTTTCGCACCCCAAAAAGGTTTTCATGGCCTGCAAGACCAATTCTGCTAGCTCATCCAAACTTTGAACCTCGAAGATATTTTTCAGAATTTTCAAGAGTGGCTCTAAAGCCTGCAAACGCATGGATACTAATTTCTGACGGCGATGAAGAAGCGCCTGCTGAACACATTCGACTAATTCTTCTTCACTAAAATGCTTGATAAGAATACCATCCACTCGGTTTAGAAGATAATTTATCGCTGTCTCTATGTCTCCCAAGCCAGTCATCAACACAACGGCCAAACCTGGTTGTTGCTGCCAGGCAATTTCTATAAATTGACGGCTATCCATTCCAGTCATTCGGGCAGCAACCATCAAGACATCAATAGGCTGCCGCTCTAAGATTTCAATGCCCTCATCAGGGAAGTTAACACCAAGAGCATGGTATCCAGCCTCATTTAAGGCGCGAACACAAAGTTCAGTAATGCCTCTATCTTCATCAAGTATTAATATTGATTCTTTTGAAATCTCGTTCATAGGCCCTCTTTCTGCATAATCGATATCCTTTCTTCATTATATCAGTTTTAATGAATGTTTTAACCATCCTGTCAACTCATAACGAATTCACTTGCATTTGTAGCCACCTTCATACTCACAAATGTTATAATCACATCGCGAAGCACGCTCGGCTTATACCGCCCCAAGAGGACCTTTCACATTTCATCGCGAAACATCCCCCTAGCAGGCTGTCGGAGAAGTCAAAATGGGACGCTGACGGCCAAGACCTACACTTGGCTAAGCAGATAAATGCTGATTTAAACCTGCTTAAACGGTTAAAAATCTGCCTTAATCAGGAAAATCTGCGTCCAAAATTCTTTT
>DAOUWT010000400.1 GCA_030666985.1 Chloroflexota bacterium | reverse complement strand
TGCGGCATAACATGCCGTGCGGCATAACATGCCGTGCGGCATAACACACCCTGCGGCATAACATGCCGAAGCTTAATTGCGTAAAGAGTGAAACGTCCCCCTAGGGGATGCTGCGCGATGAGGAGTGAATCACGTTTCACGTTTTACGTTTTACGTTTCACGTTTCACATACTACAAAAGCCCCCGGCATTCCTTTAAAGAACCGGGGGTTTTTGTTTGCGGTGTTGGTGTAGCGAAAGCTAAAACGAGAGTGTTTTATGGAAAACGCACACTATATCAGAGCCTTATTCGATTATAAAGAAGCCCGCCGAAAGGCCGCCTTTCAAGAACTAATTGCCCGCCTAACGGGAAAAAGGGCCGAGCTGGAACTGCTCTCATATGAAGAGGTGCGCCAAAAACTACGAATAGTGGGAAGCAGTCGCGAGCATCGCCAATCTATTCCTTTGGATGCTATTGTGGGGAGCGTGGGGCGGTATCATGATTTTACGCGGAATTTTTTGCCCCGTGAAAGCATCAACAAAGAGCGTTGGGCGCGGGTAATGGCTCAGGCTTCGGGTTTGAGAGGCTTGCCGCCCATTGATGTCTACCAGGTTGGAGAAGTGTATTTTGTACTAGATGGCAATCACCGGGTTTCGGTTGCCCGCCAAATGGGAAATAAAACTATTGAAGCCTATGTCACCAAAATCAAAACCGTTGTCCCGCTCACCACGGATACCACTCCCGATGACCTTATCATCAAAGCCGAATACGTCCACTTCTTAGAAGAAACCCGGCTGGCCAAATTACGCCCTGAAGCCGACCTCACTGCTACCAGAGCGGGAGCTTATCCCACTCTCTTGGAGCATATTGACGTACACCGCTATTATATGGGGATAGAAAAAGATGCCGCCATATCCTATGAGGATGCGGTTGTACATTGGTACGATGAAGTCTACGTCCCAGTAGTCAACATCATCCGGGGGCGGGGTATTTTGCGCGGATTCCCCGACCGCACAGAAACCGACCTCTACTTGTGGCTGGCAAACCACCAGGCGGGATTGAAAAAAGAACTAGGGTGGGAGGTGGATGCCGAAACCGCTGCCGTAGATCTAGAGGCTCAACACGCCCGTTTGGCAGACAGATTTTCCGCCCGGATGATGCACAAATTCCTGAACATTATTACGCCGGGGATGTTTGTGCCCGGCCCGCCCCCGGGGGAGTGGCACAAGGAGCGAGGAGAGATAGACCGGGGAGAAACAAGCCAACTTTTCAGAGATATTCTAGTAGCCATTGACCAAAGCAAAAACGGATGGCACGCCCTCGACCAAGCCCTGATGATAGCAGAGCGCGAAAACGGAGCGGTACACGGGTTGCACGTTTACCCCACTGAAGAAGAGCAAGATACAGAAACAACCTCAGAAACGGCCCTATCCCTAGGGGTCAAATTCACAAAACGCTGCCAGGCGGCTGGTAACGAAAAAAGTGAACTATCAATTGCCGTGGGCAAAGTGGGAAAAGAAATTATCAAACGCGCACGCTTTACAGACCTAGTAGTGCTACCATTAAATCATCCCCCTGGCGAAAAACCAATAGAACGCCTGGCATCTGGGCTACACAACATTATTCAACGCTGTCCGCGCCCCTTGCTTACTATCCCTGGGCCAGCTATTTCGTTTGAACGGGCAATTTTAGCCTATGACGGAAGCCCTAAATCGCGTGAGACACTTTATATTGGGGCCTACATGGCCAGCAAGTGGGGGACCTCTCTCACAGTGCTAGCCGGCAGCCATGGAGTAGTCTCCACCAAGGGCACACTCCGAGAGGCCAGGGCTTATCTTGAAGAACAACATAGCATAAGCGCGACCTACGTGGAAACTAAATCCTTCATCGTAGACGAAGTGCGGGAACGAGCCAGAAGGGGGGAAATCGACTTGATTATGATGGGCGGCTACAGCGCGGCTCCCATGTTAGAGGTTGTACTGGGCAGCACGGTAGATGAGGTGTTGCGGGAGATTCGGCTGCCGGTGTTGATTTGTAGGTAAGGGGAGGGGTAAGAGGCAAGGGGCAAGGGGCAAGTTTGCATGTGGCAAGTTGCAAGTCCTCCTGTCTCCAAACGACCATTCAGACCAACTGACTTTCAAAGTCTCCCCTTACAATGCTCAGAGGGGAACGCCAGTTCCCCGGACTCCACCCGC
>DAOUWT010000035.1 GCA_030666985.1 Chloroflexota bacterium | reverse complement strand
GGCAAAGTTGTAGGAATAGATATTGGGGCTACACATCTTACAACCGTGCTGGCCGATTTTTCTGCTCAGGTGCTATATGAGATTGATAATCCATTTGATGTCAGTCAAGGACCCAAACCAGGCCTGGCAAAGGTTGATGCCCAGGTGCATGCCCTGCTAGAGCAGACTGGTCATACCTTGGATGGTATTCAAGCTATTGGCGTGGGAGTTCCCGGACCGGTGGTTGCGGAGCGGGGAATGGTGATCGCTCCCCCTATCATGCCCGGTTGGAGCAACTTTCCCATTCGGGAATATCTCCAAGATCTATGGGCTACTCCTGTGACATTGAATAATGATGCTGAGTTAGGCGCACTTGGTGAATGGGCTTATGGAGTGGGCCGTGGAATAAGTTATTTGTTGTACATTAAAGTTGGTTATGGGATTGGAGCGGGGTTATTATTCGATGGAAAAATCTATCATGGAGCGACTGGTTCTGCTGGCGAGATTGGTCATATTACTATTGATAGTGATGGGCCTCTTTGCTCCTGTGGTAATAGAGGATGTTTAGGAGCCATGGCAAGTGGACGGGCTATCGCCGAACGCGCGAAAAATCTTATTGAAGCAGGCTATAATATGAGGTTGGGCAAGCTTTCCTCGAATGGGAAAATTTCTGGTCTGGATGTCGCTTCAGCAGCGCAGCGAGGGGATACTGAGGCTCAAGATATTGTCCGAGAAGCAGGTGATAACCTGGGAATTGCTCTGGCTAGTTTAGTGAATATGATGAATCCTCAGATGATCGTTATTGGGGGCCGTGTAACCAGGGTTGTGGGGGATTTGTTTCTAGGGCCTGTTCGTCAGACTATAAAAGAACGCAGCCTTCGAGTTGCTGCCCAAGATTTGAGAATTAATGCTGCTGTCCTGGGGCACAGATCCACAAGTATGGGAGCTGTGGTTCAGGCGTTAACGTTAGCTTTTTATCGCTTGATTGAGGAAGACGAGGAATAGAAAAGGAGGTGATGCCTGGGAAGATAAGGCCGTTCCAAGAAAATAAGTAGCCCAAGAAACACCATGTTTTCTCAAGTAGAGGCATAGTTTTGGGATGATTTAAATTTTGGAACTACCTAAGCAAGCGTATTTGACTGTACCAAGTTTATCCTGTAAATTTAGTTAGAAAAGGAGTATGAAGAATGAAGACAAAACGCATTTTATTGACTGTTTTTGCTCTTTTATTAGTTGGTTCTTTGCTCTTTGTGGCTTGCAAACCCAAGCCAGAAGAAGAAGTAACTGTAGAAGAAGTCGAAGTGGTTGAAGAAGAAGATGATGCTGGCGCCATTGCAGCTGAAGAAGCTACGCCGGTCCCCGTTGAATTGGAAACATCCGAGTACGGTGAGGCCCCCATGCTGGCTGAGATGGTTGACGCTGGCGATCTGCCTCCCGTTGATGAGCGCCTGCCCATCGCAGACGACATCATGGTTGTGTCCGGCGTTGACGGCATCGGCGAGTATGGCGGTGTCTGGCACGGCGTGACCTGGTGGCAAGGCTACGGGAACATCGAAATGGGTATTTATGACCCCCCCGTACGCTGGAAGCGAGACTACACCGGCTACGAGCCTGGTCTGTTGAAGGAATGGATTGTTTCCGAAGACGGCATGACCCTGACCTGGATTTTCCGCCAGGGCCTCAAGTGGTCTGATGGTACCCCCTTCAGCACCACCGAAGATATGGGCTACTGGTGGGAACTAGCCACCAATGAAGACTTCAAGATCGTCACCATCCCCTGGTGGGGCCGCGATTCTGACGGCGCCCCCATGGAAGTCTCATTCCCGAACGACTACACCATGGTCATGGAGTTTGGTGAACCTCACTACATCGCCACATATGTTGTCGCTCAGGGTTTCTGGGAATGGCTGCCGATGGAACGCCCCAAGCACTTCTTGTCCCCCCACGACCCTGCCTACAACGCCGATGCAACCTATGAGGATTTGGAAGCAGTCGTTTATGGTGGTGACTGGCTGGGTAACATTGAAGGTTATCCCTGCCTGCACGCCTGGTGCCCCACCTCGGTTACCCCCGGTGAGCGTACCGTTTGGACCCGCAACCCTTACTACTGGAAAGTTGATGCCGAAGGCAACCAACTGCCCTACATTGATGTAGTTGATGTCCGCCTGATTGGCGACTCTGAAGTCCGCTTGCTAGAGGCTTCACAAGGCAAGTTCGAGGCTACTTTCCGTGCTACCGATAACCCCAACCATATCCCCTTCTTGCTCGAACAGGCTGAAGCGGGTGACTACTACATCCACGATGGCGCAGTGAATGGTGCTGGTGGCTGGCCCGGCTGGTTGATCAACATGAACTTTGCTGACGCCGAGACCTATCCCGACACCTGGGAAGAGATTCGCGACTTGCTGCAGAATGAAAAATTCCGCCAGGGCATCTCCCACGCTTTGGACCGCCAACGCCTGATTGACGTGGCTTGGGACGGCATTGGGTACCCCACCAACGCCACCATCAGCCCGCAGGCCTGGCACTTCGCCAGCCCCGAGGGACAGGCAGTTTACGAAGCCTGGCGCGATGCCTACATCGAGTTTGACCCCGATCTGGCAATGGCTAACTTCGACGGGATTGGATTTGTGGACGCCGATGGTGATGGCTTCCGTGACCTACCCAGTGGAGAGCCCTTTACGTTGGTCCTCGACCTGGGCGACTGGGGCGGCCAAGATGTGCCTGTGCCCAGCACTGAAGTTTATGCTGGTAACTTGGAAGCTGTTGGCATCAAGGTCCTCATCAATGACCTGATGGGTCAGCCCGACTGGGATCTGCGTCAGAATCTAGGTTTGTACATGCTCCGCAACATGCATGCTTCTGAGTTGGATATCTGGACCTACCCCGACTGGATGTTCCCGCTGCGTAACAACCGCGCCTGGCCGCTCGAAGGTCGTTATCGAGAGACCGGTGGCGAAGAGGGTTGGGAACCCATGCCTGGCACGACCTACGCTTACGAGCTGCAGGAACTCTACGACCTCGGTTTGGCAACCGCCGATATTGATGCACGGCACCAAATCGTATGGGATGCCATCCAGATTCACATTGATCATGGCCCCTTCATGATCGGTGGTTCTGGCGACCAGCCCATGCCTGTCGTGGTTCGCAATGGCTTCATGGGTATCCCCGACCTGGTCATCCTGGGTCCGTGGGCGCCTGGCAGCCCTGGCAACCTCAACCCCGAGCAGTTCTGGATGCAGGAAGACCTGCGGCTGGAAAGCTTAGGGCAGTAATTCTCTGAACAAATAGAGCAGGTGAAGCAGATTGTTCACCTGCTCTATTGCTAAGTCTACTTAGGGGAGACCTGCACCCCGATGCTTTTTGCGGGTCTTCCCTATACCCATACTCACTAGGCAGGTCACACGATCCGATTTGCTGAGGCAGATGGAGGAGGACAAATTATGCTCTCATTTCTAGTCAGACGAATATTTTATGCGATCATTATGCTGGTCGTGGTTTCGTTCGTCAGTTTTATCATTATTACTTTGCCGCCAGGTGACTTTATGACCCAAAAAATCGCCGAGTTACAGGCGCGGGGTGATAAAAGCGCTGAGCTGCGAATTGATGAATACCGCGAAAGATATGGCCTGGATCAACCCCTGATGACCCAATACTGGTTGTGGGCCTCCAATTTCATTAAAGGTGATTTTGGCCTTTCTTTTGAATATGACCAACCCGTCGCCACATTGCTCAAACAACGTTTTCCACTCTCGGTGACACTTGCCTTGGCTACCACGGCCTTTACCTGGGCCTTGGCAATCCCCATTGGAGTGTTTTCAGCAGTCAAACAATATTCCTTGGGGGATCAAATTGCCACGACCATCAGTTTTCTTGGTATCGGTATACCACCCTTCTTATTGGCATTAGTGGTTTTGTACGTTGCGGTGGTTAAATTAGATCAAGATGTAGTGGGTCTTTTTTCGCGTGAATTTGTGGATGCTTCGTGGAGTCTGGCGAAAGTCTGGGATTTGCTCAAGCATCTTTGGGTGCCCGCTCTGATTGGCGCTATTACCGGCACGGCGGGGACTATCCGCATCATGCGTGGTAACCTGCTTGATACCCTGGGCCAACCCTTTATCGAAGCAGCTCGAGCGCGTGGCCTGAAAAACCGTACAGTCATCTGGCGGCATGCAGTGCGCATGGCTATCAACCCCCTGATTGTCATCTTGGGCACGGAAACCTTCCCCGGCATTCTGGCAGGTAATATCCTGGTAGAGGTTGTCCTTAGTTTGCCCACAATGGGACCTCTCTACATTGAGGCTTTGTTGACGCAGGATATGTATATGGCTGGCACGGTGTTAGTCTTTCTCGTTATGATGCTCCTGATCGGGAGCGTGCTGGCTGATATCGCCTTAGCATGGGTAGATCCCCGCATCCGGCTCGAGTAAATAGGAGACAAACCATGAGTGAAGCAGAAAAAACAACTGGTATTGTTCAAGAAGAAAACGAAAAAGAACAAATCAGTCAAAGTTACTGGGCTTTGGTGTGGTGGAAATTCAAGAAGAACCGCACAGCAGTCGTGGGTGGAGTTATGCTGGCAGTCTTTTACATAGTTTGCGTCTTCTTCGCCGAATTCTTTGCGCCTTATTCAAAAAAGCTTGAGTCCGAGTTTATTGAGGCTCATCCTACAGGTCTCCATTGGAGGGACGAAGAAGGGAATTTCTCCTTGCGGCCCTTTGTTTACGGACTTGAAAAGAAAGTAGATACAGCCACGCGCAAAAGGACATTTGAAATAGACACCACCAAGAAATACCCAATTTATTTCTTTGTCAAAGGGGAAGAAGTTAAAATATTAGGTTTCATCCCTACCCGAATACACTTATTTGGCACGGACCCAGATGACCCCGATGCCAGGATTTTTATTATGGGTACCGATAAACTGGGACGCGACTTATTCTCACGGATCCTTTATGGCGGCCGGATATCAATGTTCATTGGTTTATTCAGTGTTGTTGTATTTCTAGGAATAGGCGTATCGCTGGGCGCTATCTCTGGGTATTATGGCGGCGCGACTGATGTCGTCATCATGCGCATCACGGAATTTTTATCCGCTTTCCCCCAAGAACCACTCTTCCTGGCTTTGGGCGCCGCTGTACCAATTACCTGGCCCTCCGCGCAGGTGTTCTTTATGGTCACAATATTATTAGCTATTGTGCAGTGGGGCGGCTTAGCGCGCCAGGTGCGCGGGTTAGTACTAGCGGGCCGAGAAGAACAATATGTTTTGGCAGCCCAAAGTTTTGGCGCCAGCGATAGACGAATCATCAGTAAACACTTGATCCCTGCTACTATGAGTCATGTGATCGTCATTGCCACTTTGAAGATACCCGGGATGATTCTGTTGGAAACGGCCCTGAGCTACTTTGGATTGGGATTGGTCCCACCGACGGTTAGCTGGGGAACTTTGTTGCAAGATGCCAACAATATTCGAGCCATCCGTTTTGCCCCCCATTTGCTATTCACGGTGCCATTTATCCTTTTGGCTATCCTTTCCTACAACATGCTTGGAGATGGCCTGCGTGATGCAATGGATCCCTATAGTAAATAACTATTAAGAGGAATAAAATATGAGCAAAAATATAAGAAACCCTCTAGTAGAAGTAAAAGACCTCCACGTTGAATTTGATGTTCGTGATGGTATTGTACATGCCGTGGATGGAGCCAGTTTCACAATCTATCGCGGGCAAACCTTAGGCATTATTGGCGAGAGCGGTTGTGGTAAATCAATTACCGCTAAAGCTATTATGAACATGGTGCCTAAACCAGGCAAAATGCGAGGCGAGATCTCATTTCACGAATACTCACAACAAAACGGCAAAGAAATAGAGGAAGTTATTCGCATTGACACTTTGGATCCCGATGGTCAAAGGATCCGCGAAATTCGTGGAGGCCACATTGGCATGATCTTCCAAGAGCCAATGAGTTCTTTAACACCGGTATTTAGCGCTGGTTTCCATATTATTGAAGCTGCAAAGTTACACCGCTTTGTGCCGTTGGATACGATTGGCGACACCATGACCAAGAATATCGAGGCCAAGCGTCACGTTACCGAAGCAGAAGCCCGGGAAATTGCCGTAGACATGCTTCACCGGGTGGGGTTGCCAAATCCCGAACAGCGGGTTGACAGCTACCCTCACCAATTGAGCGGTGGCCAGCGTCAACGAGTGATGATAGCCATTGCCCTCTCAGCCTATCCCGATCTCTTGATCGCTGATGAACCTACCACAGCCTTAGATGTATCCATCGAAGCTCAAATATTGGACCTGATGCGTGAATTGCAGGAAACTGCTGATATGGCCATCATGTTCATTACTCACAACCTGGGCGTGATAGCTGAAATTGCTGATGAAATTGTAGTGATGTACATGGGTAAGGAAGTTGAAAGGTCTAACACAATCGAGATTTTCGAGAACCCCCAACACCCTTATACAAAATCGCTGCTTGGCTCCATCCCCCAGATTGGTGAGAAGGAAGCTCAACTTGAAACCATTAAAGGGATGGTTCCCAGCCCGTTTGACCTGCCATCAGGATGCGTTTTTCACCCGCGTTGTTCAGACTATATGCCTGGAAAATGTGACCGTGTGTATCCTGATTATGCAGAAGTCAGTGAAGGGCATTGGGCCCGTTGTTTGTTGTATGATGGATGCTGGCCAGAAACATCTGAAGCACAGGCCATTAAATCAGAAGCAGCATAGGCACTGAGGAGAAACAACACATGACTGAAAACTTCAGACCCAAGGATGAAAACACTATCCTCGAAGTTAGCGGATTAAAGAAATATTTTCCAATCACCGGTGGTTTATTGAGACGGATTGTTGGTCACGTTAAGGCGGTTGATGACGTAGACTTCTTTGTACGCGAAGGTGAAACTTTAGGATTGGTAGGGGAGAGCGGGTGTGGAAAAACCACCGCTGGTCGCGCCATATTGCGTATTTACGAACCTACTGATGGAACGGTGATGTTTAAATCGCGTTCTCTGTCAACAACTGGTAAACCGGAATGGGTTAATGTTCGTGAATTGCCGAAAGAGGGATTGAAGCGAGTCCGACAAGATGTTTCAATGATTTTCCAGGATCCCATTGGTTCCTTGAACCCTCGCATGACAGTTTATGACATCGTTACTGAACCAATGGTGATCCATAATAAAGTCACGCCAAACACAGAGGACTATGTCATTCAACTTCTGGAACGTGTGGGACTTCGCCCGGAACATATCCGCCGCTATCCTCACGAATTCTCTGGTGGTCAGCGGCAGCGCATTGGTATCGCGCGCTCTCTGGCCTTGAATCCACAGTTGATTATTTGTGACGAACCGGTTTCTGCTTTGGATGTGTCGGTGCAGGCCCAAACCCTGAACTTGCTGAATGATCTTAAAGCAGATTTCAATTTGGCCTATATTTTTATTGCCCACGACTTGAGTGTGGTTCAGTTCATTTCAGATCGCGTGGCCGTGATGTATGTTGGCCGGATTGCCGAAATGGCTGATTCAATCGAATTGTACGATCATCCGCTGCATCCTTACACTGAGGCTTTGATGTCCTCTGTGCCGCGACCTGATCCACGTATGGAAAAGGAACGTATAATTATGACGGGTGATGTCGCTGATCCGTCAGATCCTCCTCCGGGGTGTCTTTTCAATCCCCGTTGTCGTTATGCACAAGATATCTGCCGTCAGAAAGAGCCTGAACTTCGGGAAATCAAACCAGATCATTATGTCTCTTGCCACTTCGCAGGAGAATTAGAGTTGAAAGGTATCGCCGAAATCACGCGCATTCCGGGAAAAAATGGCTCTTAAATGGTGGCAAAAAGCCGTCTTTTATCAAATATATCCCCGTAGTTTCGCTGACGCAAATGGTGATGGGATCGGGGATTTTCAGGGGATGATCAATCATCTGGATTACCTGAAATCCCTTGGCATTGATGCTCTTTGGCTGTCTCCTCACTTCCCTTCACCTTTCATTGATTGTGGATATGATGTGTCTGATTATGTTGATGTTGCTCCTGAGCTTGGTACTTTGGATGACTTCAAACGTTTCCTGGCTGAAGCACATCAGCGCGATATTAGAGTGATCCTAGACCTGGTATTGAACCATTCCTCAGATCAACATGCTTGGTTTAGCGAGTCCCGCTCCAGCTGCGATAATCCCAAACGAGATTGGTATGTTTGGGAAGATGGTGTCGATGGAGGCCCGCCTAATAATTGGATGTCTTATTTTGGCGGTTCAGCTTGGGAATACGATTCCACTACTGATCAATACTACTATCATTGCTTTCTTACAGAGCAGCCGGACCTGAACTGGCGTAATCCAGAAGTCAAGCAGGCTATGTGGGATGCTGTGCGTTTTTGGCTCGATATGGGGGTGGATGGGTTCCGTCTGGATGCCATTGGCACTATCTTCGAAGACCCGGACATGCCGGATCACACATCCAAGTATTCACAATTCGAGTTGTACAAAGCATTCCGCATGGCCAAAACTAAAGAAGACCGGGAAGAGTATATTCCTCATTGGGAGGCAATGTTTCATCATCAGGTTGAGCAGCCTGGAGTGCACGAGTTAATGCAAGAGCTAAGAACGATCATTGACGAGTACGATGATCGCTTGCTTGTGGGCGAAAGTGAAGAAATTGAATATTATGGTGATGGCGACAATGAACTGCACTTGGCTTTCAATTTCCCTTTGATGCGTACCGCTCGCCTAACTCCTGCCTGGATACGCGCTAATCAAGAAGAGCGGCTGTCTGAGTTGCCACCCGGTGCCTGGCCTTGTAATACACTGAATAACCATGATACAACGCGAGTGTATACCCAGTTTGGCGATGGCAAGAACGACGCGGCCCTCGCCCGTCTCTCCCTAGCGCTCATGCTCACTCTGCGTGGAACTCCCTTTCTCTATAACGGCGAAGAAATCGGCATGACCGACTATATGCTTGATGATATTGGTCAGTTTTGGGACACTCCTGCCATTTGGCTTTATAACCTGGCAGTTAACGAAGTGGATGCTTCTGAAGCCTTGCGATTAGCGGCTAAAGCGAGTCGTGATAGATGCCGGACACCTGTTCAGTGGGCCAATTCCGCCAATGGCGGTTTCAGTCCCCCAGAGGTGAAAACTTGGCTCCCCGTGAATCCCAATTATGCCGAGGGCGTCAATGTTGCTGAGCAACTGGATGCCCCCGACTCTTTGTTGAATTTTTACAAAGAGATGCTTCATATGCGAAAACGCACTCCTGCGCTCATTGCCGGGGCTTATGAACCCCTCCATGATGACGCAGAGGATTATCTGGCTTTTTTGCGTAGAAGCGCAGAACAAAGTTGCTTGGTAGCGCTTAATTTTTCAGAGCAGCCTCACAATATCAGGTTCGAGTTGGAGACGTCAGCGGGCCGCGTGATTTTCTCCAATCAGGAGCGAGAAAACGAGATTGACTTCAAGAGACTCAATCTCGCACCGTATGAGATTCTCATTGTTGAGCTAATATAAGAGAGAGTGGTTCATCGGAATGTGAAAGGCGTCGAGATATTGATGATATTTCGTCTCCGTGCTCTCATGCCCTCACAAATTGGGTGAAACATCCCTAAAATGCTAATGAAGAAACAAAGCCCGAAGCACTATTTTTTCCTATTGGCAGGATTTGTGGTTGTGTTGTTAATCGTCGGTTGCAGCGGATTAACACAAGATGAACAATCCAGCGTTGAAGCTGCGCCAACCCAGACATCTCCTCCTTCGCCTACTTCTGTCCCTATTTGCGCGATGGCGGATTGTGAGCAGGTAGAAACGGGAGAGTTGCGGTGGTGGAACGACGTGGTTTTCTATGAGATTTTTGTGCGTAGTTTCTACGACAGCGACGGCGATGGGATTGGGGACTTTAATGGCATTACTCAACAATTGGATTATCTTAATGATGGCGATCCCAACACGACAGATGATTTAGGTATTAGAGGGATATGGTTGATGCCTATCAATCCTTCGCCGAGTTATCATGGCTACGATGTGGAGGACTATTTTGCTGTCAACGAAGAATATGGCACGATGGAGGATTTCCAAAATCTATTGGACGAAGCCCACCAACGCGGCATTAAAGTCATCGTTGATATGGTACTCAACCACACCAGTACGCACCACCCCTGGTTTCAGGAAGCTTCCACTGACCCAGACAGCCCCTACCGCGATCACTATGTATGGAAAGACTCTCCTCCCGGCTTCGATAGCCCCTGGGGTACTAATGTCTGGCATCGTACCGATATCGGGTTCTACTATGCCATCTTTTGGGTTGGAATGCCCGACCTGAATTACAACAATCCTGAAGTCACCGCAGAAATGCAAGAGGTGATTCGGTTCTGGCTGGAAGATGTAGGGGTGGACGGTTTTCGCCTGGACGCTATCAAGCATTTGATTGAGGATGGCGAAATACAAGAAAACACTTTGGCTACTCACGCATGGTGGGAAGGATTCTACGATTACTACACTGGCGTCAGTCCTGAAGCATTTACCGTCGGCGAAGCGTGGACAAGCACGTCTGAGGTACTCAAATATATTGGCGATGAAATGAACATCGCTTTTGAGTTCGACACGGCTGGGGCTATCTTGCAAAGTGCCAGATTAGAATCCAATCGCTATATCTCTGAAGTTCATCAACTCATCACCGAGAGTTATCCGCCCCATCAGTACGCGACCTTTCTCACTAACCACGACCAAACCCGCCTCATGAGTGAATTGAGGGGCAAGATGGGACAGGCCAAAACCGCCGCATCTTTGTTGCTAACCGGCCCCGGGGTTCCCTTTTTGTATTATGGCGAAGAACTAGGGCAAACGGGCCGCAAACCAGACGAAAACATCCGCACGCCCATGCAATGGTCAAATGAGGCCAACGCTGGTTTTACTACAGCTTCCCGGTCATGGCGGTTGCCGCAAGGAGATTACGAGGAGAGAAATGTAGCACTTCAATCAAATGACCCTGATTCCCTGTTGAACCACTACAGGGCCTTAATTCATGCGCGTAATGAGTATCCGGCCTTGCGTATAGGCGGTTGGCTTGAATTGCCCCCATCAGAGCGTCGTTTGTATGCTTTTCTGCGTTTCACGCCGGATCAAACGCTGATGGTATTAGTGAATTTGAGCGGTGAGCCAATCCAAGATTATCGTTTTTGTTTGAGCGAAGGGCCGTTAGAGGCTGGAACCGCCCATGAGATTTTATGGGGACTGGAAGTTGCCGGCCCAGACCTGAACGGCGCTGGTGGTTTCGACAGTTATCAACCTCTCGATGAATTGGAAGCCTATACTACATATATTATCGAATTAAAGTGATTTTGCGGAGTTAGAGTTTTACACATTCCTAAAGCAGGTGTTTTTCTGGAATGGCCTATACATGAGAAAAAGGAGAATAACATGGAGAATTTTCTAGTCAAAGTACCGCTTTTTCACAGTCTGTCAGATCGACAACAGAAACAGCTTGAGAATCGTTTTATCACTCGTCAATATAAGCCTGGCGAGGCTATTGTCGTTCAAGGGAAGGGGGGGGCAGGGTTGTTCGTAATTGTCTCTGGCCGCGCTGAAGCTGTCGTAGAATCAATGGACGGCGCCAAAACGGTAGTCAATGCCTTTGAGGCCGCAGATTTCTTTGGTGAAATTGCCTTGTTGGACGATGGCCCCAGAACGGCGTCGGTGATCGCTAAAGAAGACACTGAGTGCAAAGTCTTAAGTCGCGCGGATTTCATAGCTATTATGAAGGATGATGCCGATATGGGCGTGGCGATCTCTGCGGAATTAGCAAAGCGATTGCGGAGAACCATCAGTGCCATGGGATAGTGGATTTCAACGATTTTTGTGTCCATAGCGAACACAGTTTTGGAGCATTGATCGTATCATAATAACATTTAGTGGCTGAGACCTCCGAGGTTTGTACTATAAAAACCTCGGAGGTCTGTCCTTTATGTGGTCAATCACTGGCTCCAGTTATTTGTGATCAAAATACCCAATTGCCGCGTATAATACAATAGAGCACTTAATTTGTGGTTATTTAGACCCCGTGGATTTTTTTGGGGGGACGGGGGGGGGGCGTGAGACCAACCCCCAGGCCCAGCCCCACGCTTGAGCGGGGAAAAACCTTGGGGGGGACGGGGGGGTGGCGAGGCTTTGCCTATCCCCAGCCGCTTGCGCTCCCGCCAATCTCCAACAGAGAGTGGATGCTTACCTTAATTATTGTGCCGCAATCAAAGTAACGATGAGAACACTGAATAGTGAAATAAGTAAATATGCCAAATCTCGATAGACTCATTGAGCGTTGGTGTGCTGGAGACGAAAAAGCCGCCGAAGCTTTATACAATCTTCACAAAACAAGGGTTTACCGGCTCTCGTTTGGGTTGCTTGGCAACATAGAGGATGCAGAAGAAGCTGCCCAAGACGCATTGACCTATGCGCTGCTGCACATCCACGACTTTGACCCCCGGCGCAGCAAATTTACCACCTGGCTTCACATGATCACAGTCAGTAGATGCCGCGACCTGTTCCGAAAAAAACGGTTGCCTACCCTTTCTTTTTCAGCCTGGTTCAACCGCGACCACGCTCCTGCGCCGTCCGATCTCAATCCCGAACAACACACTGTACGATCAGAGAAACGCGACATGGTCTGGGAAGCCGTCCAAGAACTCAGTCCGTCACTTCGTGAGGCCATAGTGCTTCGTCATTGGGGCGAGCACACTTATCGTGAAATCGCCGATATTGCGGGCTGTCCCCTGCGAACAGCGCAATCCCGCGTCCGGCTGGCTTATCGACATCTGGAAAAATTACTGACCGGGGTTGGCCAGAGACAACTTGCGGAGGAAGCTATATGACTACCAACAAACATATCAGCGAAGAGAAATTGATGGGCTACATTTATCGAACTCTCAGCGATGCTGAAAGGGAAAGTTTCGACAAGCACCTAAGCGACTGCCCCACTTGCTGGGCGCGACTCGCAGACCATGAACTCCGCCATCGTCAGATCAGCGGCAGCCTGGAAACAGCCATCAATGAAGTTTCACCCTCCCGAAAGATGAACTTCGCCGCGATTGCTCCTCGCCTCCAGCGGCGCCGTGCTCAACCTCAATTTTGGCGGCGATTCTCGTTGGCTGCGCCCCTCGCCATGGCCGTTGGGGGATTGGTCTTGGCATTCTTTGGGTTATGGCAAAACCTGGGGGCGTTTTTCGTTCCCCAACCGCCTTCTCCCCTGGGAACGCTGCCAACCTTGGCTTGTTTTTGTTTCGTGTTCGTTTCCATGGACCAATTTGACCGGGCCTTTGCAATGCGCTCTCGTTTTATTATCATGGCGATGCTGGCTTTCATGCTTTGGTTAGGCACGCTTGTCATTGGATTGCTAAATATACTTGTCATTCGTGACCTTGTTCTGACCGCGTGTGTATCTGCTGGATATAAACCCGCTGAAACAGGTGTCGCGGCCATTTTGGCGGTCCTCGTCTCGGCGGTGATCTATATTATTGTTATTATCGGTGGAGCGGAGTATCACTATAAAAGGATTGGTCATCCTAGCTCATGGAAACTATTTAGTTGGACAATCGTGATGCAGCTTTTTATCATGGTTCTCCCCTATTTTTTTAACGGGAGATAGAAAATGAAGCAAACCATTAAAGCCGATCAAAATTACAAGCAATATCTATGCACCCTTGGCCTGTGGCTGCTAACCGCCATTCTGGGAGTGCTATCCGCTTTAGCGGCCCGCGCCATGGTCATCCGCAATTATTTGCGCTTCTTCCCAACTGAAGCTTGGGCTGCTTCGGTTGGGAAAGGCGGCTTATCTCTTTTGAATATATTGGTCTCTTTTACGCTAGCTTTTTTCGTGATAGCCGTTATTATTGGAGGCTTCGAGTATCATCACCGCCGGGGCGGCACCCAAAAATCTTGGCGGCTCATCGCCCAAACACTGGCGGTAGAATTAGCCTTATTGCTCTTACCGCTGTTCATTTAATTACGAAGGCTCTTTAGGATTTCACGGGGTTGAACAAACATTTGCCACGAATTTCGCGAATTAGCACGAAAAAAACAAAAAATTGGTGGAAATTCGTGTAATTAGTGGCGAAAAATTGTGACTTGGCAAATCTGTCCCGTAAGTTCCCAAAGAGCCAGAATTTCTTTGTGTCCTTTGCGTCTTCGTGGTCGTCATAGCGTGCAAAGCAAAAAACTCTTTTGGTTGGATAGAGGCCAGCCTGTGGCGCGGCTTATCCAGATAAGGTCAAATACTTGTGAAAAATAAATTCTCCTCCCTTTCGGATACTTTAATGCCCTACTTCAAAGAAGGCGTAAAAATCATCCTGAGTTTTTTCTGCTTCGCGGTGATTGTCATTTTTTTCCTATACTCCGCCTTAGCAATTGCCCATCCATACCCGCTGGATTATGGCGAAGCTCCGCTAATAAACCAGGCCATGCGCCTTTCGGAAGGGCAAAATATATACAGGGCCAATCTTGATTCCCCTCCATATACCATTGCTAACTACCCGCCTCTGTATGCAATTTCACTAATCCCATTCCTGAATGTATTTGAGTCGCCCTTCCATGTCGGGCGGGTGATTTCCTTCTTGGCAACGCTTGGTTCGGCCATATTTTTGGGATTAACAATCTATAAACTCTTCCAGAACCGCTTCGCTGCAATTACAACAAGCTTCTTCTTTCTGAGTTTCCCTTATGTGGTATCGTGGGCCAGCCTCGCGCGTATCGACTCGCTGGCCCTGGCCTTTGCGACGGCAGCCATTTATGTATTGATTAGCCGCCCTAAATCCCGCTGGGCTTTGTGGGGAGGGGGGTTATTATTGGTGGCCGCGGCCTACACCCGCCAATCTTACGCCCTGGCCGCGCCGTTGGCCGCTTTCGTGTGGTTGTGGACTCAAGAGAAGCGGCACGCGGTGAGACTGGCGTTGTTGGTCGGGGGGGTAGGAGGGGGGGTATTCGGCGTTATCAACACCCTTACGGATGGGGGCTTTTTCTACAATATTGTCACAGCGAACGTCAACGAATTTGGATGGGATCGCTTATGGAATCACCTCAAAGCGTTGAGCGGGAAAGCACCCATCATTTTAGCCATGGGAGGCGTTTTCCTTGTTGGGGACT
>DAOUWT010000406.1 GCA_030666985.1 Chloroflexota bacterium | reverse complement strand
TTCTCACGTTTCACGCATCACGTTTTCACGTTTCACGCATCACGTTTTCACGTTTCACGCTTCACGCCTCACGCCTCACGTTTTTACGTTTCCCGTTTTCCCGTTTCACACAAGGACACTCGACCATGACAGACATCATCCAACCCCTAAGAGGAACACGAGATTTTTACCCCGAAGACCAAGCCGTTATCTCTTGGCTATACGAAAACATGCGCCAGGTGTCGGAGTCTTTTGGCTACCAGGAATTCGACGGCCCATTTTTGGAACCTATTGAACTATACGCAGCCAAATCGGGCGAAGAGCTAGTCAAAGAGCAGGCTTTTGTCTTTGAAGATAGAGGCAGGAACTTGATCACTCTCCGCCCAGAGCTGACTCCCACCCTGGCACGCATGGTGGCCCAACAACAACAGCATCTTCATTACCCTCTCCGCTGGTGGTCGTTTGGCCCATTCTGGCGCTACGAAAGCCCTCAAAAGGGACGCTCACGCGAGTTCTTCCAGTGGAACGTGGATTTGCTAGGGTTAGATTCCCCCGAAGCGGATGCGGAAATGGCCGCCGTTATGGCTGTCTTTTTCCAACAGGTGGGACTATCTCCAGACCAGGTTCAAATAATGATAAACAACCGCCGCCTGGTGGACGCCCAACTCCAAAAATTGGAGATTCCCCCTCGAAAACAGGGAGAAATTTTCCGCCTAATTGACAAACGCGACAAACTAGAAGATGCGGCATGGGAAGCCTATGCGGAGGAAATAGGCCTCACCTCTAAGCAATTGGACAGCATCAAAGCCATGGTAGAAGATGAGGCTCTGTGGGAGGAGTCGGAGGAATTGGTGCGCTTTTTCCGGGCCGTGGAGGCCCTAGGCGTGGGGGATTACGTGCAATACGCGCCGCACATCATCCGAGGGCTAGACTACTACACCGGAACAGTCTTCGAGGCCCAAGCCGTTACAGCGGATATTAGCCGGGCCCTGCTGGGCGGGGGACGTTACGACAACCTTTTGGCAGATGTGGGCGGCGACCCGCTCCCTGGGGTGGGGTTCGCCATGGGGGACATGGTTCTCGCCATCGTCCTGGAGGAGCTGGGCCTGCTGCCAGAGGGGAGGGGTGTCACGCCAGCGGACGTGCTGGTGACGGTCTTCGACGAGGCCACACTGCTGCCATCTTACTCCCTATCCGCCGAGTTGCGCCAAGCGGGGTTGAAGGTGAGCTGCTACCCCGAGGTCCAAAAGCTGGGCAAGCAATTCAAGCACGCCGGGCGGATCGGCTCCCGTGTGGCAACCATCCTCGGCCCCGACGAATTAGCCAACGGCATGATAGCGGTCAAGGATTTGGAGTCTCGAAAGCAGGAGCTTGTCCCCCGTGGAGAGGCAGCCGATTTCATCAAAAAATTGCTTGATAAGGCATCCTCTTCGTGATATAATACCGTGCATAGTGGCGAATGTAGCTCAATCGGTAGAGCGCCGCACTGTGGATGCGGTCGTTGCGGGTTCAAGTCCCGTCGTTCGCCCTTTTTGTGTTTAAGTTGGTATATTGGGAAGTTGGGAAATTGGTAGATTGGGGGGCGAGAAGCGAGGGAGTGTGAAAGCGCAGAGGGGCTGGGAGAGTCGGATTGATCCGACTTGGGCATTGTAGCCTGCAATTCATTCGCAGGCGCGGGGGAATGCGGGAATCTCAGGTGCAATGCACTCAAAAGCGGAGTGCAACGCACCTGGGGCGGGGAAATTGGTTTTCAGCCCAAAAAGTCACAAAATGGTCTATAATATCAGGGGAAGCTTATGCCGTGGAGGGTCTCCAGGAATTCACGGGGTTCCGCATGAGTTTCTGCTCTGAGGGGAAGGCCAGTTCCCCGGACTCCGACCGCAGGAGCTACCGATCCTGCTCGAGCGTAGCCGGTTACTTATTTTTCCGCGCTTTCCGTGTATTCCGTGTACAAAGCAACGCCAACGCTCGAAGGGGAA
>DAOUWT010000081.1 GCA_030666985.1 Chloroflexota bacterium | reverse complement strand
GGGGGGGGGGGGGGGGGGGGGGCGGAAGACCCCCCCCCCAAGCGGGGAAAACCCGGGGGGGTTGGTATCTGCGCGGGGGCGAGGTTTTTCCTCCCCTCAGCCGCTTGCGTCCCCGCCAATCTCCAACGAAGAGTGAAAGGTTACAAAACGAATCATCCCCAGAAAGTTAACTGTGTACAGCTTCTCAGGCTGCGGCTACCGCTTTCTGGGCTGCATCTGCCAAGGTCTCTGCGGTTTCCATGTCGGCATTGGCCAATAACTGGCGTCCTTCTTTGGCGTTTGTGCCTACCAGACGAACTACCATGGGGACATCGGTTTCCACTTCTTCCAGAGCGTCCAGAATTCCCTGGGCTACCAGATCACAGCGGGTGATGCCCCCAAAAATATTGAAGAGAACGGCCTTCACGCTGGGGTCAGAGAGAATGATGCGCAAGGCAACAGCGACTTTTTCGGCGTTGGCCCCGCCTCCAATATCTAAGAAATTTGCCGGGCTGCCGCCGAATAATTTTATAATGTCCATAGTGGTCATAGCCAGCCCAGCCCCGTTGACCATGCAGCCGATGTTGCCATCAAGTTTGATATAAGACAGCCCGTGTTCTCGGGCCTCGATTTCGGCCTCTGCCTCAAGGTCAAGGTCGCGCATCTCGGCCAGGTCTGGGTGGCGGAAAAGGGCATTGTCATCTAAGACCATTTTGCCGTCCACGGCCAAAAGCCTATTTTCAGCAGTGATAACCAAGGGATTGATTTCTGCCAGGGTAGCATCGCTTTCTACATAAGCCTTCCAAAGCCCGCAGGCAGTTTTCCCAAATCCGCGCCACAGCTCACGTGGAAGATCGATCTTGGCTGCCAGGTCTCGGGCCTGGTAATTTTGCAAGCCCATTAGGGGGTCAATATGAACCTTGATGATTTTTTCGGGGGTTTTGTGAGCCACTTCTTCAATATCGATCCCGCCTGCCGCCGAAGCCATCATAACAGGTTTCCGGGCCGCGCGGTCGTTGGTGATACCCAGGTAAATCTCGCTTTTGATGTCTGCTGCTTCATCTATGAGAACTTTCCGCACCGGCAGGCCTTTGATCTCCATGCCCAGGATGTTGAAGGCGTGTTCTGTAGCCTCTGCGGGGGATTCTGCCAGATGGATGCCCCCCGCCTTGCCGCGTCCCCCCACGAGTACCTGCGATTTAACGACCACACGCCCCCCTAATTTTTCTGCGATCTTCTTCGCTTCGGAGGGCGTGGTTGCTACTTCTCCCTTGGGAATAGTGACGCCATATTTGGCGAACACTCGTTTTGATATATATTCATGTAATTTCATAATAAATCTTTCTCCCATTCTAGTTCGTATCTATGACGAAGGGTCTAAAGACCATGAAACTTGGTTGATGGATTGCTCTCAACCAAGTTCGTTTCCCAAAATGCGGAGAAATTATACCACGGGGGTTTTCTTCCTTCTGGTGATAAAAATAATAAAATGTGTGATTAGGTATCAGGAATCGGGGAGCAGGAACGCGATTACTCCGAGTAACCGCGTTCCCGCTCCACTCCCTGGACGATTGCCCTGCACCTCCAACAAAAAAGAGCCGAACGATTTCACTCGCTCGGCTCTCCTGATTCCTGTTCCCCTGATCCCTGATCACCAGATTCCTGATCACCTGTTCCCTATTCCACACTCAATGTCATTAAGCTAAGAGATTATGTCATTTCGAGCGGAGTGAGAAATCTTTCTATCGCGAGTGAATGATAGACTGCTCAAAAGATTTCTCCTCATCCCTCGTCGAAATGACATGATTAGTTCCACACTCACCAGTACAGCTTTGATCATTTTTTGAGAAGGTACGTAAAGGGCTATGTTTTATGCGGTACTATCAATATCTAAAAAAGGGAGAACTGCAAATAAAACTTGCTTAATACTCATCTCAGGTGAAGATTTCACTTGAGATGGAGGAAGATGCAAATGAAATGGATGTGTTTTTACATCGCGATGATGCGGGGCATTATCCCAACGTGCCAAAAACTCATTATCAAAGGCTTGGAGATGATAACGATATTTTAGGCGTTGAACATCAGGTTCTGTGACAACATATTCCGCGACATGCAATTTGACTTCTCCGATAAGAATGAGCGTACCTTTGATATAGCACTCGCTTTGAGAGATTTCATCAAAATTCAAATTGGATTGAATCACGTGTGGAGCATCTAAAACTACTTCTTGAAGATATTTAAAGTACTCGCGAGTGTTCACACAGACACCCCAGATAAAATTTCTCGTCTCGCGTGCCAAATATCCAAACCACGCTTGGCGGCGTACCAATCGAAATATTCTCGCTCATCGCCGAGCTCGCCACTCTCGAATTTTTGCATGAACTCATCGGAATTTAGGCTAAATTCTTGTTCAAATTCTTGGCAAAGAGTTTTATAGTATTTAAAACGTTGATTTGCTTGGACAGACGCGGATGTTAATGCAAAAGAAACCACATTACGGACAGCGCTGCTCCTATAGTCTCTAAGGTCGGTTTTTAAGGCTAGAGTCATCATCATTTCCTTTTCAATTCAAAATACAATCAGGTTACAGTCTGATTATATCATGGAAAAAAAAGAGCCGAACGATTTTACCCGCCCGGCTCTCCTGTTTTCCTGTTCCCTGATTTCCTAATCCCCTGTTTCCTGATTCCTAGTCCCTGCTCCCTACCTCCCTTTCTCCAAGACATTAAAGTGCATCACTCGATTATTCCCCGCATCCGCCACCCACACGTTTCCTTCCTCGTCAACGGCTAGGCCGGTGGGGCGGTTGAGGTTGTTGGGTCCCTCGCCAAACGCCCCCCAGTAGTGCAGGAATTCTCCTTCTGGCGAGAAGGCTAGCACTCGGTAGCCCTCTGGGTCGCTGACGTAGATAACGCCCTCGCCAACCGTCAGGTAGGGTTTGTTGTCTAGCGATTGCCCATACCAGCCCACTATTTCCCATTCGGTTTTGTAGTTGACGGCCAACCCTTGGGAGTTGGGTTCGAAAACTTGCACGCGCTGGTTCCAGGTATCTGCCACGTAGAGGTTGCCTTGAGCATCGAGAGTGATCCCGACCGGCTCGTCAAATTGCCCGGGCCCCATGCCGACGCTCCCGAAATCGGTGATGAAGTTTCCCTCACTGTCGAAGATGGCTATGCGTTTATTGCCGGTGTCGGTGACGTAAACGTGTCCCTGGGCATCAACGGATACATCTCGCGGCCCCCAGAAGGTATCGGGGGTTTCGACCTGCCCGAAGCGGCCCCAGGTGGTCACGAAATCCCCCGCAGGGGTGAATTTTTGGATGCGGTGGTTCCAGGTGTCGGCCACGTAAACGTAGCCCTCGGGGTCCACAGCTATCCCCCAGGGTTCGTTGAACGTCCCCGGCGCGGCGACCTCCCCCTCCCCAGGTGTGCTGAACATCCCCCAGGCGTGGAGTATCTCCCCCTCTGCCGAGAGGTGAACGATGCGGTGCTGGCCGGAATCTGCCACGTAGATTGTTCCATCGGGGCCAAGGGCCAGGTTGCGGGGGGTGTGAAATGTCTCCCCGTTGAGAATTTGGTCTGTTGCGTAGATTGCTTCTTTTCCTTCGTAGGGGTCGGCGGTGAGGCTTTCGAAGTTGATTTCTCCTGTTCCGTAGTTCCAAACTTTGGCGGCCATATCCTTGCGGACGTAGAGGCGCATGTGCTCGGCCGGACTCCAATTGGGGAGGGACATGTCGCGGTCTTTGATTTCGGCGTATTTGGTGTAGTCGCGGTTGAGCCAAATTTTGAAGATGGCTTCGCGCAGGGCGGGGTCTTTTAGGACATTGCCGATGCGCTCCCAGGTGAGGCCGAAATAGTCTTGGTTGGGCCACCAGAGGCGGTTATAGTCAAATTGATAATAGGCTTGGCCGACCACGGGTTCTATTTTGGCGTAGTTGTTGCTGCCGACCAAAATGACGGGGGCCGATCTATGGGCGCGGGTGGGATTTTCTCCGAAAAAGTTTTGGTTCTCGTAATTGCGCAAATACCACCAATAGGGATAGGTGGTTGAATTGTCGTAGGCCACTTCTATGGCTAAACCGTCGCTGGTGCGGAGTGAAAGCTCTTCGATTTGGTTGAGGGCTTCTTTTACGCCCCGGGCCGAGTGTGCGTAAACCAGATACTCTGTGGGGTCATCGTAGTTGATGTAGGCTGCCTGTGCCGCTGTATGGGTGGTCAGGACGCCTAAAAGGATGACCGCGGTCAGGGAAATGATGGCGCTCAACTGGCGCCAGCCCCATTTCTTAGAAAAATAACCGAGGCCGACTCCGGAGGCAATGGTAATTAGCAGCGTGGTGAGGAACATGCCCGTTGTCTGAAGCTGGCTCAGTTCTTTGCCTTGGAAGGGTGGGTCTGTTCCTAGCAAGTTTCCGAGTACCTTAGCCAGGCCAATCAGGAGTATCAAAGACAGTAAGGCAGTTACTCCGCCGTTTTTCTCCCGGAAGCGCGAGAATTGGATGCAGGCAATTACTTGTTCAAGTCCCCAAGCGCTCAAGAGTATCATTGGAAAAGCGATGTGAACCGTCAGCCAGGGCATTTTTTCCCCGGCAATGGGATAGGCTATCAGGCTGGTGAGCGTCCAAAAGACAAGTAAGGCGGCCGCTGGAGCGGGAGCTTTTTGGGGAAGAGTTTTTGTTTCTTGAGTGGGTTCTGTTTCTTGGGAATAGGACTTATGCAACTGCCCCCCTAACCCAGACCCTTCGCCTCGCTCAGGGCAGGCCTTGGGGGGAATCCTGTTTATGGTCTCCCCCAGAATTGGGGGTCGGGGGGCCTTCTTCAGACGGTTGACGCCTATTCCTATTACCGTGAACGCGCTGACAAGGGCGGGAAGATATTCATAAAGTGGAATTTGAATGAGCCAGTAATAATACCAGGGCTGGCTGCCGCGTTCTACTCCGTGTTGTTCGAGCCAATATCCCAGGGAGCCTACCAGGCCGGTAAAGAATCCTTGCCCATAGGTGAACACTGTTGTATAAAAGATGGTAAAGGGGAGGTAGAAAATAGCGGCACAGATCAACCATTCTTTGGGATTCCAGGCCAGGCCGATGGCAATGGAAACGAGGGCCAATGCCCCAACGATAATTCCGGTTCGGATCATGCCGGGCTGGGTATAATCGATTGGGTTCCAGCCCAGGATTTTAGAGGGGATAGGGGCGAGTTGCGGCAATACCAAAGTGCTTAATAAAAGCAAGGCACTAAAAGAGGGCAGCTCTCGTAATTTGCCCCAGGTGTATCCCCGGATGACAAAGTAGAGGGCGGCCAAGAGGGAGAGGGTGCTGATCATTAGGGTGGCTATGCTAAACACGGAGGGGGCGGAGCTTGTTTCACCCGCCACGGCAGTGTCTTCCCCTGCCACGGCGGCACTTTCTTCCACGTCGGGAGCGTTTTGGCCGGGGAGGACACTCCCTACAAAGGCGATTCCTATGAAAAGGGCGGCTATAATGAGAGCGACCAGGAACAAGCTCCGGTAATTGTCATTGGCCCACTTTTTCTTTGTAACCTGAAACACAAAATAAAATCCCAAAAAGAGCATTGCCTGGGCGGTGTAGATGAAGGCGGTCTCTTTGGCGGTAAAATGCAGCACGGTTGCCGCTGTTAGCCAATAAAGGTAGCGCGGCGCTCGAGTTTCGAGATAACGCAAAATGCTCCAGATAACGACCACGCCAAAAAGGGCGCTAAAGGCTTCGTTGCGGGCGTAGCGTCCATAGTAGAGCATGAAGGGAGATATGAGCATCATCCCCGCCGCGGCCAAGGTCCCAAACTTTCCCAGGTAGGGCCGGTACTTCCACAAAAAGGCAATTGTAGCAATGCTGAAGACCGCCGCCGAAATGCGGGCCGAGAAGTCGCTGTCTCCCAATAAGAAATAGGCGAAGGCCAAAAGATGGAATTGGAGGGGGCCATGCGTGATGGGAGTGTGGCTATAGCCCATCCCCTTGAACAGCCTCCAGGCATAGTAAACGTGGGAGGTTTCGTCGTGGCTGATGACCCGCGCTCCCAGGTCGTAAAAGCGGGAGACTGTGGCGAGGAGGAGGATGACCCCGAAGAAGATGCTTTCCCAGGTGAGGTTTATTTCGGAGAAGATGGGACGGTCAAGCCAAGAGGCGGATTTTTGGGTGTTTTTGGTCATAATGTTTCCTGTTTTTGGGGGGAGAATCGTGAAGCGTGAAGACGTGAAACGTGAGGTTACTCTTTTAGCTTTTTGATTTCTTTCGAGGTGAGGTAACGCCATTTTTGGGGAGGTAAATCCCCCAGGCGCAGGCTGGCTATTCTGGTGCGGATGATCCTGTGGACGGGGAGGCCGGTTACTTGCCCCATGCGGCGGATTTGGCGTTTGCGTCCTTCCCGGAGGATTACCAGCAGCCAGGCGGTTTTCCTGCCTTGAGACGCGAGACGGACCTCCGAGGGGAGGGTGTGGTGCCCATCTTCTAGGATGACGCCCCGCCGCCAGGCGTTGAGCTGCCTGGGGGTGGGGGAACCCTCTACCTGGACGCGGTATTCCTTTTTGTGCTCGTACTTGGGATGGGTGAGGAGGTCAGTCAGCTTCCCGTCGTTGGTCATCAAGATCAGCCCCTCGCTGTCCACGTCCAAGCGTCCCACGGGATAGAGCCGGCCCGGAACGTCTACCAGGTCCCGCACAGTGGGCCGGGAGTCCGGACTTGTGACAGCAGAAATCACGCCTTTGGGCTTGTGGAGGGCGATGTATTTCAGTGTTTCAGGTTTTGAGATGGGGCGATTGTCAACGGAAATCTCATCTTTTTCTATGTCTGCTTTCATGCCCAAGGTGGCCGTCTGACCATTGACAGATACCCTGCCAGCTTTAATGAGCTTTTCGCACGCTCTCCGGGAACCATATCCAGCGCGAGCCAAAATTTTTTGTAAGCGGTCTTTCATGGAGATCCTTTGTGATACGTGAGGAGTGAAGCGTGAAGACGTGAAACGTGAGGTCACTCGTCACTCATCACGTTTCACGACTATTCTTTTAGAATGTGGTTATTCCCATTCCTCCCATTCCCATTTTCCTCGACCGGAATTTCTTCCAATTTGAGAGGAGGGAGTTCATCGAGCGAGGTTAGGCCAAAATGTTTTAGAAACTCGGCTGTAGCGCTATAGAGTATGGGGCGGCCAGGGCCTTCTGCGCGACCAATGTCCTCGATTAAACCCTTGCTGAGTAAGCCACGGATGACTCCATCACTGTTCACGCCGCGAATGGCATCAATTTGAGGGCGGGTAACAGGCTGTTGGTAGGCGATGATAGAGATAGTTTCCAAGGCGGCCCGGCTGAGAGTGGAGATCGTTTCCAAGTTCAGAAAGTGTTCTATCACCTGAGCAGCTTCTGGCGCAGAGATTATTTGCACTTTGCCATTGTGCCGTTGAAGTCGGATGCCGCGTCCCTCGTAGTGCTTTTCTAGTTCCTCGAGGCAGTTCTTAACATGGCGCGGCGTGACATCTAAGGCCATCCCCAACTGATAAGGGGTGACAGTCTCCGGTGACACAAATAACAAAGCTTCTACTTGTGCTGTGAGGTCAAGTGTTTTTTTGTCTTCGGATTTTGATTTTTTTTGCTCTAACATGCTATAATCTTGGTTGGATATTGGATATTGGGTATTGGATATTGGATATTGGATATTGGGCAGTATTCAGTTTTCAGTTTGTGTTTGGCCGACTACGGACTACCGACTATCAGACTAGCGACTACCAGACTAGCGACTACCAGACTACCAGACTAGCGACTATCAGACTACCAGACTAGCGACTATCAGACTACCAGACTAGCCACCAAAGGACTCTTAGACGAAATGCGATTATACCATTATTTTTTTGCTTTGCTGATAATAGTAGGGCTGGCCTTGGGAAGTGCGGCTTGCAGCTCTCCTCAGATCACACCTCCTCGTGAGTCGATTGATGTTCAGGCCTATGTGGATGGGGAGGAGTATGAAATCCACATTCCGGCCGGGAGCACGGTCCAAAACGTTATGGATGCAGCCGGATTGAAATTGGAGGGCAAAGACCGGGTTGAGCCTACCTCTTCCACCGTCCTCGAAAAAGGGATGACAGTCCGTGTTATCAGGGTCAAAGAGGTCTTCGAGACTGAGCAGATAGTAATCCCTTTTCGAGCCACCCGATTGCCAAATGAGAATCTCCCTGAAGGTGAAGAACAATTGGTACAAGAAGGAAAAAACGGCCTCAAGGAAATCACATATCTACGGGTGCTGGAAAATGGGGAAGAGGTATCTTACGAGGAGTTTAGCAGCCGTGTCATTCAAGAGTCTGTCGATGAGATTAGTTTAGTAGGCTCCCAAAGCTATTTATCTCCCATCAATTTGCCGGGCCGTTTAGTTTATCTCTCAGACGGCAACGCCTGGATGATGGAAGACTCAACAGCTAATCGGAGACTAATTGTCGCTACAGGAGATTTAGATGGGCGAGTTTTCGCGCTTTCCGATGATGGCGAGTGGTTATTATTTACTCGTCAAGGTGACTCTGATGATGTGATAAACACTCTCTGGGCGGCGCATGTCGGCGCGGCGCAGATTGGCGGCGATGAAGAGGGGATGATTGATTTTGAGATTGAGAACGTGATCCACTTTGGAGCTTGGCTCCCAGGCTCTAATCGAGAGGCAGCTTATTCTACAGTGGAGCCTCGCTCCTCTCCTCCCGGATGGCAGGCCAATAACAATTTGCAGATTCGAGAATTCGATACCAACGGCTGGACACACCTCGTGGACGATGTCCTAGATACTAATTATGGAGGAGTGTACGGCTGGTGGGGAACAGACTTTGCCTATGCTCCCCAGGGTGAGTTTTTGGCCTATGTTGGCCCTGACCAGGTTGGACTCGTGGATATGGAGACCAAAGAAAAGCAGACTCTCTTAGATATAACGCCTTATCAGACCAGGGGGGATTGGGCCTGGATGCCGGGTATAGCAATCAGCCCCAATGGAGATGTGATCTATACTGTTGATCATGCTCCCCCAGAGGTGGTGGGGGATGCTGAAAAATCCCCGATTTTTGACCTTGTGGTTATCCCCGTGGGGGTAGGGGCACCGATACACCTCGTCCCTGAAGTGGGGATGTTCGCTTACCCCAAGACTTCTCCGGGGCAAGTTCTTGCTTCTGGTGAAGAGGCCTATCAGATAGCCTATTTGCAGGCCAACTTCCCCAAGCAGAGCGATAAACCCAGTTATCGAGTCGCAATCATTGACCGGGACGGCTCCAATCAGAGGTTGGTCTTCCCCCCTCTGGAAGCCCCAGGCCTCGAGCCGCAGCGCAATTGGGGAGTCTGGTCTCCCGGCGCGATGGAAGCGGGATCAGGGCCTGTATTAGCCCTCATTTACCAGGGCAATATTTGGATTGTAGATGTGGCGAGCGGAGAGAGCTGGCAGATCACCGGGGATGGGCGCGTGCAGCGTTTGGGATGGGAGTGATGAGTGAAGCGTGATGAGTGAAGCGTGGCTGGTGGATGGTAAAGCCTCGCCCCGGCGCGGGAGCCTATCCCCCAGGGTTGTGCCACGCTTGGGCGTGGGTGCCACGCCTGGGGGGTGGTCTCACGCCCCCGCGGGGCGCCCTCCCCCCCCCCGCCGGGCACGCCCCCCCCCAAACCCCGGGGACTG
>DAOUWT010000096.1 GCA_030666985.1 Chloroflexota bacterium | reverse complement strand
GGAATCAGGAAACTAGGGATTAGGAAACTAGGAATCTGGCGAAGCGTCCGGTGAAGGTGCCGGGCGCTTTTGGGTTAATGGGGAAAAGTTGCTGTTGGAGCAATGCTACATGATATAATGTTTTATAGATTTGCCCTATTTTGTTGCAGATGTTCAAATACTGCCATTACTTCATTTGTTATGTCTGTTGGGAAGCAATGGTTTTAAATTGCAGCAAGGCATTCCTCAAAGGCTATTGAAAATCTAACTAAAGTTCATGGGGATAAATTTGTTGGTTATACGATTCGTAGAATGGTAATAGGCCAAAGGAGATAATGTGAAAAGAACATTTGGGATGATTTTGAGCGTTATTCTGCTATTTTCCTTTCAATTTGATAACCATTTTTTTCAAATAGTTGAAGATAATAATATTAATCCTTTGACTCCTAATTTAATTGCTGTAATTTCTACAGTCGTAGGTGCAATAATTACTGGTACTAGCAGGATTGTCGCTGCAAAAATCCAAGCACCAGGCAAAACGAAAACTAAGACACCTGATATATTGTTACCTTCTGGGGTTGATAGGAAACAATCCAAATCAAAGTTCCAAAAACTACTATTAAGAAATAAACAATTAGGTCTCTATATTTTATTTTTTTTGATTGGAGGGTTTGCTGGTTTCATGTTGCGAGGAACTACGAAGGAAGTCATTGAATATATTGGTTACCCAACCTTTGGGATTATGGCTGTAACACAAGATCAGGCCGTTACCATCCAGGCTGTAAATTTCATACCTAATGACACCTATAATGTTCGTATGAATTATTATGGGACGACTGGATACGCTGGCCAAGTGGTTGATACGATCACAGCTGCGGCAGATGGTTCTCTTCCCGACACTACTTATGCTATTCCGGCCTTCCTCCATGGTCAGTATAAGATAGCCATTCAACTGGAAAGTCCTACGACGGGTTACTACACCTATAATTGGTTCTATAATAATACTACTTCCCCACCGGCTGGCGATCCCTAAGTCTTCGTAGAAAATTAGTGACTACAACGAATTGAGAAAGGAGCGAATCTAAACCATAAATTCATTCTATTCCTAATTCGCTGTAGTTGTTTTACGGGGGCAACATATTGACAGCGTATATACAGTAAATTATACTTGTGAACATATGAAAACCGATAATCTAAAGAAACGCCTCCAAAAAGGCCGCCCAATGACCATGATAAGTATGCGTATGCCGGAAGATGTGGTTGAAGACTTGAAACGGGTCGCTCCCCTGTTGGGTTTTTCTGGCTACCAACCTCTGATGCGGGCTTACATTGGTCAGGGGTTGCGGGTTGACCTTGAACGGCTGGAAGGCAGCGTAGAATTGGCCGCACTCATTGAGAGTTTGAGAAATCAGGGGGTAGAAGAGGAAGTTATTTCAATGGCGGTAGCGGAATCTCAGGGTGAGTATAAGTAGACAGTGGTTGGGAGCAGGGACTACAACGAATTGAGAAAGGAGCGAAGACGTTATGAGCGAAAAAGATAATTCACAACTCACCAGTATCTCAAAGTCCCGAACGCTGGAAGAAATAGCTGATTTTTGGGACACTCACAGTCTGGATGATTATTGGGATCAGACACATGAGGTAGAATTTGAAGTTAGGGCCAAGCAAAGGCGGCGCATAACACTTGTTCCAGAAATTTATACGCAGGTTGAGTCTCAAGCCCGTGAACGGGGTATTTTGCCTGAGACGTTGGTCAATCTGTGGCTAGTTGAACGATTACAGAAGGCAGGATAGGCAAGTGTTGTATTCGGGGGGTTGATAATCTGCATAAAGTCAGCTTGATTACCCCTCTGCGGTAACAACGAAGGAGTAAAGCATGTCGCATCTGATATATCGTGTAATTGACTTTGAGATTATAGCCCCTTATACACTAAGGGTGGAATTTGATGACGGGAAAGTGCAATCTATAGATTTTCGGCCCATATTGGCCGGGCATCTCTATGGCCCACTTCAAGATATAAGGTTGTTTGAAAGTGTTGAAATAGATCCGGAAGCGCATACATTGGTATGGCCTAATGGCGCAGATTTTGATCCTGCTACTTTGCACGACTGGATACTGTACGCACCAGAAATGCAAAAAATGGTCAATAGATGGGCATCTGTAGAAGTCGAAATGGCGGTAGCGGAATCCCAGGGTGAGTATGAAGTTGGGGAAGAGTAAAGCAGGAATCAGGAGAAACAGGGTATCAGTTTTAGACTCAAAGCGTCCGGCGTATTCGCCGGGCGTTTTTTGGTCTCGTATTCGCTTGATTTATTTGCTATACTATAAACAAATACGAATTTCTGATTTTCGCAATATACGAAAAAGGCGGATTTTATGTTATACGATACACTGATTGGTTCCCAACAATTTACTGTCAAGATACGTGCCCGTGGGCAAATGACCATTCCCAGCAAGTTGCGCGATTCGCTTTCTATTAATCAAGGTGATATGCTCAACATTGTTCAAATTGGCAAAGGATTTTATTTATCACCCAAGCCCTTAAAAGGGCCTGAACTAGCAGATAAATTTGCTGATTTAATGGAAGAGAAAGGCATCACTTTAGCTGATTTGCTTGAAGATTTACCAAAAATACGCGAAGAAATTTATCATGAGCGTTATGGGAATCAATCCTCATGAGCAAAACACCTTCTGTCTTTGTAGATGCTAATATCCTTTTTGCTGCCTGTGCCTCACGTACAGGTGCTAGTCATGCTGTACTCTCCTTTGCCGAAATTGGCATGCTCCGACTGGTTGTTTCGCGACAGGTTCTTGATGAGGCAGAGCGTAATTTGCAGCGCAAATTTCCGGAAGGCTTACCTATTCTGACCGAGTGGTTAGTAAACATCGCTCCCACGATCCTCGAAGATCCTATTTTTAATCAGTACGAGCGCTGGTTGCCCATCATTGAAGCCAAAGATGCGCCAATTCTGGAGGCGGCTGTCCAGTTTGCCCCCGATTATTTGCTGACGCTCAATAGCAAAGATTTTACGCCAGAAGTTGCCCTCGCTGCTGAGCCAGTTATTCAATCGCCTGGGGAGTTTGTTTCAAATATACGACAGATGCTTAGTCAGAATTTGTGATAGGACTGAGACTTCCGAAGTTTTTATAGTGCAAACTTCGGAAGTCTTGTCCCCCATTTTTGAAATTATATAAGCAACCCGCCCAAAAACTTGCTTTCTCCCGCATAGTCTAGTAAGATATAGTCCCGTGAGGAATTCACGCATAACCTTCACGGAGAATTACTTTAGAAAAGGAGGTGCTGCTCAAAAACACTAACTAGGGAAAACTAGCGCATGAGCCAGATCACATCTGGCTGACGAGGACGAGGGTTCCTCCGAAAGGAGGCTAACCGGCTGGGGGAAAACGAGGCCGGGAAAATCGAGAGATCAGCGGAAGCCCTCCGGAGCAGTCATACTCCGTTAAACCTTTTCCCTCCACAAAAGAACGTGATGCACAAACCCTCCGGGCAACCGGAGCCACAAAAGCATCCCGAATGACGTCCAAAAATTCGCCGGGAAATTAATCACACCCGGCCCCAAACTTGCGACCTGCAACTTGCACACTTGCCCCCTGCATACATGCACGCCTGCAAACTCGCAACTCGCAATTCGCATCTCATAACGCGCACCTCGCACCTCGCGCATCCCCCGGAGGGAACCCAAAATGTGTGGCATAGTTGGATATATCGGAGAAAAAGACGCAACCCCCATCGTACTAAATGGATTAAAAAGACTTGAATATCGCGGCTACGACTCAGCCGGATTAGCAATTTTAGAGAACGGGCATATCGAAGTCCGCCGGGACGCCGGAAAGCTGTCACGGCTGGCCGCCTTGGTGGAGGAATCTCCCCCGCACGGCCAGGTGGGAATCGGGCACACGCGCTGGGCCACCCACGGCGAACCCAACGCCGACAACGCCCATCCCCACCTGGGAATGACCGGCGACGTGGTTCTAGTCCACAACGGCATCGTAGAAAATTACCTGGAACTCAAAGATGAACTAAAAGAAAATGGCGTGGTCTTCACCTCAGAAACCGACACCGAAGTCATCGTCCACCTCGTGGAGCAGCATCTCGAAGCCGGAGAAACTCTAACAGAAGCCGTCCGGGCCGCGCTGCTCCAATTGCGGGGAGCGCATGGCATCGTCGTCATGTCTAAGAACGAACCTGATAAGATCGTCGCCGCCCGGATTGGAAACGCTGGGGGCGTGGTGATTGGCCTGGGAGAGGGTGAGATGTACATCGCCTCCGATTTACCTGCCATCCTGGAACACACGCGGGAGATGGTCTTTTTGGAGTCGCGGCAGATGGCGGTGGTGACTCGCGCTGGGGTGCAGGTCTCCACCCTGGAGGGGGAAACCATCCCCCCAGATGTGCAAAACGTCCCCTGGGATCCCGTCTCCGCCGAAAAGGGCGAATTCCGCCACTTCATGCACAAAGAAATCCACGAGCAAGTCCGCTCCCTGACAGACACCATCGCCGGGCGAGTCGATTTTGACCGAGGGTGCATCAACCTCCCCACCATGAACCTATCCCCCGAAGACGTAAAAAATCTGGATCGCATTTATATCATCGCCTGCGGTACAGCGGCTTACGCGGGGATGGTCGGCAAAGTCCTCATCGAGCGCATCGCCCGCATCCCGGTGGAGGTGGACATCGGCTCCGAGTTCCGTTACCGTGACCCAATCGTCAACGAGAACACGGCCGTGCTGGCCATCACTCAATCCGGCGAAACGGCGGATACCCTGGCAGCCATGGAGGAGGGTCGTCAAAAAGGGGCTGCGCTGTGGGCCATCGTCAACGCCATCGGCTCCCAGGCCATGCGTTTGGCGGATGGGTTCATCTCCATGCAGGTTGGCCCGGAGATTGGCGTGGCCTCCACCAAGGCTTATACCGCTCCGCTGGTGGATTTGTACATGTTAGCCGTGCGGCTGGCGGAACTGCGGGGGGAGATAAACGAGTGGGAGCGGAAAGGCCTTGTGGCGGATTTGCGCCTGGTCCCGGATTTGGCGGGGCGCTGCCTCGACCGGGAGGGGGAAGTGGAGAGGGTAGCTAGTGCCCTCGTGGAGGCGCGGAGCGCACTCTACCTGGGGCGTGGTGTGAACATGCCCACGGCGTATGAGGGCGCTCTCAAGCTCAAAGAAATATCCTACATCCACGCCGAAGGCTACCCCGCCGGGGAGATGAAGCACGGCCCCATTGCCCTTATTGACAGCGAGATACCCGTGGTGGTGGTCGCTCCCCAAGACCCCTGGTACGATAAGATGTTCAGCCAAATTGAGCAAGCCAAGGCCCGTGGGGGGAGGGTGATAGCCGTGGCAACCGAGGGCGACGAACGCATCTCCGCCGCCGCCGACCACATCCTGTGGGTTCCCGAAACCCCCTGGATGCTCAGTCCCGTGACCACGGTGATCCCCCTCCAATTGCTGGCTTATCACATCGCCGCCCTGCGCGGCTTAGACATTGATCAGCCGAGGAATTTGGCTAAGAGCGTGACGGTGGAGTGAGGAGTAAAACGTGAAACGTGAAGTGTGAGAAGTATCCAGTTTCCAGTGAACAGTGCTAAAAGGTGAATATCCGCACCTGATTTGTCGGAGGTGTCTCATGACCATCCATCATCTCAACTGCTTTACATGCAGCGCACGCATCCCGGCCAATTGGCACACAGGGATGCTTTGTCTGTTAATCGAAACCGACCAAGGGCTTGTCCTCGTCGATACCGGGCCAGGGCTAGAAGATTACGCCAATCCGCCGGGCATTGTGCGGATATTTAAGGTGGCAACCATTGTGCCCATGGACCCAGAAGAAGCTGCCGTGAATCAGATCGTGCAACTCGGCTACCAGCCCGAAGATGTGCGCCACATTGTGCTTACCCACATGCACTTTGATCACTGCGGGGGATTGCCGGACTTCCCCCACGCCAGCGTTCACGTCCACCGTAGGGAGTACGAAGCCTTCACAGGATACATTCGCCGCTGGACAGATTTTGCCTACGTGCGCCGCCACATTGCCCATCGTCCCAAATTCGTGTTATACGAAGAGCAAGGGGAAAAGTGGTTCGACTTCCCCGCCATACGCTTGCCCTTCGAACCTGAGATGTGGCTTATTCCCCTATTTGGACATTCGCGCGGCCATTGCGGGGTAGCCGTGAAAACCGAAACCGGTTGGCTGCTCCACGTAGGGGATGCTGCCCCGGTAGGCCTGGAAGATGATGTGCCAGATTGGTTGGTCAAATTTGCAATGGGGCCGCACGTTCCGCGCCTGGAGGAATTTGACCGTACCCACCCCGAGGTGCAAATGGTGACCAGTCACATGGACTTGGAGTTCTTTGAAAATTAGTAACTATCCAGGTGTCATTTCGACCAGAGGGAGAAATCTTTTTTGTTGAATCAGATGGCAAAGATTTCTCCTCACTCCGCTCGTCGAAATGACAAGAGGTTAAGTATTTACAAAATTTAGCAGAATTTAGTGAGATGTTTTTATGAAAACAATCGGTTTACTGGGCGGTATGAGTTGGGAGAGTACAGCTCTGTATTATCAGCAGATCAATGAGTTGGTAAAAGAGAAATTGGGCGGTTTGCATTCGGCACGCATAGCCATGGTGAGCGTTGACTTTCAGAAGATTGAAGACCTACAACATCAGAACAAATGGGATGAGGCCGGGGAGGCATTGAGTAAAGCTGCCCTGCAAGTTGAAGCCGCGGGGGCAGATTTTTTGGTGATTTGTACGAATACTATGCACAAAGTAGCCCCCCAGATTGAGAATGCGATCCGAATTCCCTTGCTCCATATTGCAGATGCCACGGCGGGGGAGATAAAGTCACAGGGGATGCAAACCATCGGCTTGTTGGGTACAAACTTCACCATGGAAGAGGATTTCTACGCAGGACGGCTAACCGAGAAACACGGATTGGAGGTGCTAATTCCCCCCAAAGAAGATCGCGGCATTGTCCACCGTGTCATCTACGAAGAATTGGTGCTGGGGATTGTGAAAGAGGAATCCCGTGCAGAATATTTGAGAATAATGGAAGATTTACGGGATAGAGGAGCAGAAGGGGTTATTGAGGGCTGCACAGAAATTGTTCTGTTGGTGCAGCAAGAGCATACGCCGATTCCTTTATTTGATACTACTGCAATCCACGCTCGAAAAGCGGTTGAGATGGCCTTGGTGTAGGAGAAGTGCGCGAGCAGGGCAATCGCATATAGATTTGGAAGAAATATTAACTTGTGTTTACCAAAGGATAGTGAAGGTGTCCTCACCGAACGCCACCGCTCGGTCAGACCTGCGCTATCCCGTGGATGAGATAATTATTTTCTATATGCAATCACCTTGGTACATGAGTAAATTTGATTTGCGTAATCACGTACTTAGAGTAAAATAGGGAGGAAATAGATTGCGTCTAAGAACATGCCGCAATTTTTCTGAGGTTCTGGTTATTCGATTACCCTCACCAAGTCAAAGGTCTTATTATAAAGGAGAGCTAGATGAAAAGAAAAAAAACCTTTACAATCCGCGTTTCACGATGGTTGAATTTACTGATTTTCTTGATAGGCATACTTTTTTTGATGGTTGGCGTAGATTTGGCCTTTCTGCACAACATTTTTGATGCGAATGTTGGGTCTGATAAGCCGCTCTTTTTTTGGCTGTTTAATGTCATCGCTATTGGCCTAGGCTCTCTGATTTTCATAAACCAAGGTTTTTACCTGCTTTTTCCGCCGGTGATGATGAGAATTTCTTCTAATGAAATCTCGTTTGGCACAGGACTTCGCTATAAACAAACTTCGATTCCACTCGAGTACCTGGAGTCCATTGCCGTCTATCAGAAGCAAAGCTTTATTGAAATTGGGGGTAAAAGAAGGGTTGTTGAGGGTGGCGTGGAACTGAGATTCGCCAGAAGCACTAATATCCCTGCGGCTTTGACAACCTCAGCCGGAATCAGTTATTCTGATTATTGCCTAAGGCTAAGCAAGGCTTATATGAATCGTTCTCTGCAAAAAACCGTGGCGACGATAAAGCATTTTATCAGGTAAATCTTGCTTGTTTTCGTGCAAAGTAAAATCTGGTTTTGGTGAAGGAGTGAAAGTATTATGAGTTCTGAATTATGGACTGTGTTGATAACTACCATTGGCTCCTTGCTGGGAACAGCCATCACAGCCTGGGCATCGAATAGAGCTTCTACACCTAAGCGAAGGTCGAAAAAATCCAAGACTCGTACTTGGCTTTGGGTTGTAGTTGGCGCTGTTGTGGGAGGAGCTTTGGCTTTGGGAGGCAGTTATCTTTTTAATGAGGGGATTTTCGAAGGCGGAGAAAGCACAGTGTCTCCCACCGTGGTTGAGGCCACCGCAACAGAAAATCTTCCCACGGCGACGGTTATGCCGTCCCCTACAGCCACGCTTG
>DAOUWT010000165.1 GCA_030666985.1 Chloroflexota bacterium | reverse complement strand
GCTCAGAATCTGGCGATCCTTCGCGAGCGTGAAAAAACCCTCAACGGATTTCCGCCGTGATGTACTAGTTTCTGCTCTGAGGGTGGTTCATTCTGAACTGGGCACTTCCCCGTACTCCACCCGCAGGATGTGGCCATCCTGCTCAAGCGCAGTGAAATACTATAATCTAAAGCGAGTACCCCGTGAATTCCCAAAGAGGTATTTTTTAGGTAGAAACAAAGAGCCGGGGTATACCCCGGCTCTTTGTTTTGGGCCGCAGAATGACCTGGGATAACTTTGGGGAGAGCTTTTGAGGGACTCTCCTGACTCGAAAAACGTTCAGGGTGGTATAATCTATTTGTAGAGATAACTTGGAATGATCTGATACTGAGTCAAAGGAGAATGCGAAATGGAAGAAAAAGAAAAACAGCTCGAGGAAGTGAATGTAGAGGCTGCTGAAACTAAAACCCCTGAAATAGAGGCCGTGGCCGACGAAATGCCTTGGGAAGCTCCCGCTGAGATAGAGGTGGAGACAAAAAAAGAAAAGAAGGTCAAGAAAAAGGAGGAAAAAGAGGCAGCCAAAGCTAAGAAAGTAGCCAAGAAAAAGAAGAGGGCTGAACGGAGAAATACTAAAGCAGCGAAATTTATTCGCCGGGCAGCGATTTGGCTTTTGGCGATTCTGGTTATCTTTTTGGGAGGCTATGCGCTCTCGCATATTATGGTTGCTGGACCTACAAAATTAGCCCTTGAAGAAGCCAGGAGTGATTTAGCCATGGCTGAGGAAGAAATTGCTTCCCTCCAAGGTGAGGTGGAAGACTTGTCATCATTCGAGACGGCTAATGAAAGTTTAGAAAGAGATATGGAAGATGTTAACACCCATATCACTGTTTTGAGCGCACGGGTTGCTGTGACGGGTGCTTTGATATCTCTTCATGATGGCGAGCTTGCCGAAGTTAGATTAAAGCTTGATAAGGTAAAGGAAACTCTCAAAGTTCTGAAGACCATGCTCAATGCCGACCAACGTGACGTGGTCACTAGCATGGAGCAGCGCCTTGAGTTGGTAGTAGGTGAGCTTGATGAGGATACCACTGCCGCAGAGATGGACTTGAAAGTGCTTTCTGGAAAGTTGATTTCTTTGGAGAATACGCTTTTTGCTAATCCGTAATTCGTCCACTAATCTGCGCTAATCTGCGCGAAAAAAACATTAGCCGTGATAACGGTTGCAGAGTCGGTCATTGCGCCGTTAACAGCTAATGAAGTTTTCAATGTGCGGCCAATGGCGATTCAAGACGTATCAATTTGAAACCATGTACGCGAAAGTATTGTTGATAGCACGCTTTTAAATTTTTTGTTTTTAGTTAGCACAAGAGGTGAGTACCATGACATTAGGAGACATGTCTGCTTTGACACTTCCCAAAAATACTGCTCGAATTTTACACGACCTAACTGGTGAAGAACGCCCAGATATGGCGTTGCGGTTAGTGCTTCAAGATTCTATTGAACATCGCCTAGCGCAAATTGAAAACTCTCAACAAGAATTTAGAAAAAAATATGGGATGTCATTTGATGAATACTGCCAACGATGGGAAACAGATGACCGCGACGAAGATTATTCTTGGGAGTCTGAACGCGATTATTTGGAATGGGAAGCGCTCATTACACGCAAGCGACGCTTAGAGGCTGCATCCAATTGGCTGCCATAACAACTCACGACCTCATTAAAAATATCATTGCTGCATGTGTGCAGTCTCCGTTTGTGAGCGCATATACAGTGAGATCGTATGATCTTGATGTTCTCAGTATGCGCGTTCACCTCACAGACCTCTCTTTCATAGAAGTATTCTACAACATCAACACAGACAAAGCAGCCTTTGCTCTCATTGCAGAGGGTGTTCGCATTTACGGGAAAGACAACGCGAAAACGGGGTGGCATGTTCATCCTATGGGAAACCCCGTTACGCATATTCCATGCAAAGCTGTTTCGTTTGTTGATTTTCTTGCAGAGGTTGAAAAACTTCAATTTTAGGAAGACCCCATTCGCATAAAAAAAGCCTCCCAATTGGGAGGCTTTTTTGGTTTTAGAAATTGTATGGATTTTTGTCCTCAGGGTTCAGGTGTGGCAGACAATGCCTCGGCTTCCACTGCTGTTTCCGGCATACCGTTCAAAATCCACGCCTCGAAAATCTTGATGTACTCTTCTTTCATCAGTTTGGTAAGCGGCATCTGATGGATGAGCACATCTCCGGTGACGGGGTCAAGGATGGGAGTCCCGGTGATGGTCAGGTAGAGGTAACTTTCCAGGTCGCCGGCGATCAAGTTTTTGTCGGCGTTATCACCGGTGGTGAGTATTTCTTGATAGGTTTCCATGAAGTAGTTGTTATTTTCTTTGTCGGGACGGTGGCAAGAAATACAATTACGCTTGACTATTGTAGAGATTTGCTCCTCGTAAGAGGGGATTGCTCCTTCTTCCAACGGGGCCACGCCGGCGATAACGGCTTCTGGGGGCAACTCTACCCGGTCGTCCCAGGTGTAGCGCATGAAGACAGTTATGGCTTCAATCTCAGCTTTCGAGAGCGGGCCGCCGTATGCTAACCCGTAGGGGGGCATGCCCAGGTCTTGTTGCCCGTAATTGATGATGGCCTCGAAGGTTGCGTCAGAACGGGTGTACATTTCGTCCCGGCTGCTGATAGATTTCACGCTGACGCCTTCCAAACCCGCAACCCCCAGGATCTCCCCGCCCACCCCGTCGGGGCCGTGACATTCCACGCATTGCACGGAGTACAAGTCTTGACCCAGCACAACTTGCTCCTGGATAGATGATGCCACTGTGGTTTCTTCCATCTCTGGAGTGGTGGCTACGGCTCTGAAGGTGAGACCTATCATGGCTAGCACAACCGCGCCCATAATGGACAGTCCCACTTTGCGCTTCTTCCAATGCCGCACCGAGGCTTTATCATAGAATGGGAGCAGGAAGAGGGCCAGAATAGCAATACCGGGGATGACTACGGTGCCCACCCACTCCAGTTGTCCGGGAATGAACTTCAGGAATTCGAAGAGGAATAGGAAATACCACTCCGGGCGGGGGACGTAAGTCGAATCGCTGGGGTCGGCTTTTGCTTCCAGGGGGACGCCCACAAAAGTGGCCAGCCCGACAAGGAGCAAAAAGATCGCAAAGGCCATCAGCAAATCTTTATAAATGATGTGGGGCCAAAAACGGATGCCGCTTTGTTTGGCCTGGGTGTATTTCTTTTTATAGGCTGTTTTCTGTTCTTCGTTCACGGGAGTTCTCCTCTAGTTTCTTAGCGTTTGGTCGGGCAACCCAAGGTTGTGCTACGCGAAGACCTTCACTATCCATCACGCAACACGCAACACGCAACACGAAGCCCTGGGACAATTATTTTCTTGGAGTTCCCTTACCGGTGCTTATTAGTGAATTTGTTAAGATATGTAGTTCTGTCGGCATGATATAACTTTTGGACTTGTGTGGAGGATAAGGCTCTGCTGGAGAGCAACCTGAGCGCCACACGAGTGGCTATCCATACCAAATTGGGTTGAAGACGCTCAGCACAGATATAATCAAAACTCTTGATTATCACTCGAAGAGCATCATCAACCTTAGGCCCATAGGTGCGACCTCTCTGCCTGTGGCGTTTTTTCCAAGTAAGAGTACCTTTCACCAAGCGTATCAGGCTTTTTCGATGTAGGCCAGTAATAACTTCCATTTCGTCCAGAAAAATGCTGCGCTCTGTTCTGGATGCTTTACGGTAACATCTTTGCATTTTGCGTAAATATTTGTATCTCTCATCTATTGTCATTGTTTCTTCCATGGTCTTAGCTCCCTCGGTAACATTATCATTTGAGAGAACTATACCTCGTTAGTAACATTTTAGATGAATGAACACACATTCTTGACGGCCCAGAAAGCATGTAGTATATTATCTCCTACAATTCAAGAACAAAAGACTGCGAACGGGAATAGTAGGCATTAAAGCGAGGTTCAGAGAGTCAGGTATATGCTGCGAGCCTGATACCAAACTTGATGTTGAATGGGCCCGGGAGTTGCCAGCCGAAACCCTAATTAAGGGAAGTAGGTTGAGCCGGAGACGCCACCGTTATCATGGCCGAGGGTATCGCCCAATTATTGCGCCGAGGCCGTACCTGCTAACAAGTGAGGCTGGCTCTCTACGTACAACGCGCTTATCATGGCGCGTTTTTGTTTTAAGCAGAGCTGCCTAACCAGGGTGGCACCACGGGTGTTGAAACAAACGCTCGTCCCTTACAGGACGGGCGTTTTTTGTTTTGTAGGGCAAAAGGAGGTCAATGTGTACATCACAAAGGTTCAGATCAACAGCGAGAACTATCCCACACGGGCACAGTATCCATTCAATGTCCCCACTCTCAGGGATGCCTCAACGTTGACCATCACGAAGCCGATCACGTTTTTTGTGGGCGAAAACGGTTCGGGGAAGTCCACGCTGCTGGATGCCATCACGCGAAAATGCGGCATCCACATCTGGGACAAGCCCAAACGGCACCTGGCTCACGGAAATCCCTACGAAACGAGCTTGGCCGACTACGTCGAGGTGAAGTGGGCGAATGGCCGGGTGCCAGGCTCACTGTTTCGCGCCGAGACCTTCCACGACTTTGCCGATTTTCTCGACGATATCGCGCTCTGCGATCCGGGCCGGTTGAAGTATCACGGCGGGCATCTGCTCAACGTTCTCTCGCATGGCGAGTCGATTCTGAGCTACTTTGGCGGCCGCTTCAAGATTAAGGGGCTTTACCTTTTAGACGAACCTGAAGCCGCGTTATCACCCACAAGCCAAATCAAATTTTTGAATATTCTGCAGCAGATGGAAACGGAAGGGCATGCCCAGTTCATCATCGCCACCCACTCGCCTATCTTGTTATCCTACCCAGGTGCGCAGATTTTCAGTTTTGACTCAACTCACATAAAGGAGGTAGCATACGAACAGACAACGCACTATAAAATTTACAAACAGTTTTTCACCGACAGGATGAATGAAGAGTAAAACGTGAAGAGTGAAACGTAATGAGTCATACGTAAGATTTACTCGTTACTCGTCACGCATCACTCGTCACTCATCACTCGTCACTCTTTACGCACAAGGAGAATTAAAAATGACCCAGTACAAATACTTACTATCCGAAAAAGACATGCCTACCCATTGGTACAACGTCCTCCCCGACATGAAGACGCCGCCCCCACCTTACCGGCATCCGGTGACACTGGATTTGATGACACCTGACGACCTGGGGCCGGTTTTCCCGCAAGCGTTGATCGAGCAAGAAGCTAGCCAGGAGCGGTGGATCGAGATTCCAGAGGAGGTGCAGGACGTGCTCAAGATGTGGCGGCCTTCCCCCCTCTACCGCGCCGCCCGCTGGGAGAAAGCACTCGACACCCCTGCTAAAATTTACTATAAGTGGGAAGGTGTCAGCCCTCCTGGAAGCCACAAACCGAACACGGCCATAGCTCAGTGCTACTACGCCAAAAAAGAAGGATTGAAGGGCCTCGCCACCGAAACAGGAGCGGGGCAATGGGGCAGCGCTCTCAGCTTTGCTACCCAATTCTTTGGCTTGGAGGTCAAGGTCTTCATGGTCACAATCAGCTATCACCAGAAGCCCTACCGGCGTGTCATGATGGAAACCTGGGGAGGCAACGTCGTGCCCAGCCCCAGTTCAGAGACGAACGCCGGGCGGGCCATTCTGGAGGTTGATCCCGAGACCTCTGGCAGCCTGGGGATGGCCATCAGCGAGGCCATAGAGTACGCCGTCACTCATGAGGGTTGGAAGTATGCCCTGGGCAGCGTGGTCAACTTTGTGCTCCTGCACCAGACCATTGTTGGGCTGGAGGCTCGTAAGCAGATGGAGATGGCGGGCGACTACCCGGACGTTCTCATTGGCTGCGTGGGAGGGGGGAGCAACTTTGGCGGTCTCTTCTTGCCCTTCATCAAGGACAAGTTGAGCGGCGACCGGCCCGATATGCGCGTGGTCAACGTGGAATCCACTGCCTGCCCCAGCCTGACGCGCGGCCGCTACGCTTACGATTGGGGCGACACCGCCAAGACAGGCCCTGTAACCAAGATGCACACCGTGGGCCACGACTTTGTCCCCGCCCCGGTTCATGCGGGTGGGCTGCGCTACCACGGCATGGCGCCCATCATCTGCCGCCTGATGGAGGATGGGTTCGTCGAGGCCCGCGCCTATCAACAGAATGTGGTCTTCGAGGCAGCCCACAGCTTCGCCAAGGCCGAAGGTTTCATCGTCGC
>DAOUWT010000310.1 GCA_030666985.1 Chloroflexota bacterium | reverse complement strand
CCCGCAGGAGCTGCCGATCCTGCTCGAGCGTAGTGAATATTGTAAAGTTTATGCTCAACTACTTACATGCTCTGAGGGGAACGACAGTCCCCCGGACTCCACCCGCAGGAGATAGGGTTATTCTTTTGGGGGATAAAAAGCCCAACCCGGGGACGGCTGCGCCTCGTGGGGAGGGGGGGACTACTGCCCAAGCGTGGCGGCTGGCGGGGAGCGGATTTTGCTGGGGGGAGGCGACCTGCTAACCCTGGGGCGGGAGCGCATCTTGGAGGTTTCGCCCCAGCCCTCTGCTATCCTATCCCTTTTGTTTGCCCACCCCCCAGGTTAGTTGTCTTCCCCGTCCAGATTCGCTTCCGCTTCCGCTTCCGCGTCCACAGGGGGTGCGCTAGACTTTGGCTTCCAGAACATCATCCCCAGCCCCACCAAGATCAGCGCAGCAGGCCCCAGCATATTGATGAACCAATAACCTCGCAGCAGGGCCGACATCCCCACCAGCCCTAGCCCGGCGATCCCGCATAGGATGAGGCCTGCGATGCGGAGGCCTTGAATTTGCCTGCGGGCATGGATTATCAAAAAGGCAATCCCCAGCGAGAGGGGTTCAATCGTCCACAGGGCGGCCCACACTTCCCACAGGCCGGTGATGGAGCAGAACAGGAACAGCAATCCGTTGGCGCCAATTATGATGGCGGGGATGAGGAGCCAGATCACTCTCATGAAAATGGCGGCTAGCAGGAGTCCCAATCCCAGGGCTATGACTTCTAAAGGCCACAACCAGGCCCACGCTCCCCAGGCAGTAAAGGTGCTGCAAAAGAGCAGGATTCCGCCGGTGGCCAGGGTTGGCACGCCGGGGATGAATAGACTTGCCAGGCCGGATTTATCCCTGTAGAGGAGAGGCGGCACGACAAAGAGCAATCCCACGCCTACTATAGCTAGCGGCCAAAGTCGCCATGGCCCCCACATCCAGGTGTCTAAGCCTAGCAAGGGTACACCCACGTTGAGCGCTACGGCTAGGACGCCCATCACAATTAAAGCTATTCCCATAATGGTTGAAAGTCGTTTGTTCATGGTTTTCTTCTCCTTATCTAAAATAGTTTTCGATTTCACAGGCAGGATACCAGCAAAATTTATAGAGTGCCTAACTGCACCCTAACAACTAGCAATCAAATAGATATATTTTGAGTTGCGATATGCGAATTGCGAATTGCGAGTTGCGAGTGTCTCTACAGTGCTGTGGGCGCCGCTCAATCAGAAAGAAACATTTTTGGGCATGTCATTGCGAACGTAGCGTAGCGGAGTGTGGCAATCTCATCGACTACTGGCGCTTCCGTTAACCGGGAGACTGCCACGGCGCACCATACGCGCCTCGCAGTGACATAAGTTTCTTAGTAGGAGCCGAGGCGGGGTTTTTGCGACGGGGGGACGCGGCAACCTCATGAGCGGTTGAGAGATGTTGATAGTTTATGAAATCAGGGAGAATCCCCGGCAATGACACTGAAGGCCAGAGTGCCGATGCTGAGCACGGTGAGGGTTATCCCCAAAACCCATCCCAAGCTATATGCCAAGCGCCGTCCCCGCTCTTTTTGGTTTCCCGCCTTTATTGTCCACCATATTACCCCAAATAGCAGCCATACCTCGAAGACCCACAAGAAGTTCCACTGATGCCAAAAGCCGGTCACTGTGCAGTATAGGAAGAGCAGCCCGTTGCCAGATATGATCCCCACCGGAATCATCAGCCAGATAGAACGCGTGGAGGCCATTACCCCGCTCAGGATACAGGCTGCTAAAAACAATTCCATGGGCCAGGCGCTGTTGAAAACCTCCCAACCCGTTATTCCAGCGATGATGATGGCGAGGCTGTTGACGATGAGGAAGACGCCTGTGGCTTTCAAGATAGGCCCTGCCCCAACCGTTTTTCGAGCAACTTCTTTTTCTGCGAGGGCTGATACCCGCTGGAGCTGGCGATCCAGCTCGAGCAATGATTGTTGGCTTATGGATGGATCGGTATCTTGGGAAGCGAACTCGGACGGGGGGATTTTCTGGCGGGCCGAACCGGAGAGGACTATAACTGATTCGGATGGGGCCTCATCTGTCGTGAAGGAAAGTGGGAGCGAGATATGGGCGGGCAGCTCAACCTTGGCTTCTTTAGCCGCTTCTACCAGCACTTGGGCCATTTCCCCCGCGCTCTGGTAGCGGTTTTCTGGGGTCTTATCCAGGGCCTTGAGCACCACCCGCTGGAAGGATTTGGGGAGCTGGGGGGTGATCTCCCTGGGCGGGGGGAGAGGGTCGTTGATGTGCTTCATCAGCACGGCCAGGGGCGTATCGGCCTGGAAGGGGGGGCGCTGGGTCAGCATTTCGTAGAGGACGATTCCCAGGGCGTAGATGTCGCTGCGAGCATCGCATTTCCCTTCTAGACCTTGTTCTGGGGCCATGTAATTCAGGGTGCCCATGAGGGCACTGGACGCGGTGTGTTGTGTGGCCCCGATGATGTGCGCGATACCGAAGTCGCTCAGGACAGCCTCCCCGCGCTTGGTCAGCAAGATATTGGCGGGCTTGATGTCGCGGTGGATCATCCCCGCCTCGTGAGCGTGGGACAAGCCATCAAGGACGTCAAGCAGGACGCGTGTGACCTCTCCTAGAGGCATTAATTCTTCTTGGATGCGGTAGTCGTTCAGGCGGGTTTTGAGCGTGTCCCCCTCTAGGAGTTCCATGACCATGAAGTAGAGGCCATCCTGCACATCAAAATCGAAAACTTGGACGATGTTGGCATGGCGCAACCCCGCCACTGCTTGGGCCTCGCGCTGGAAGCGGGCCAGGAATTCCTCGTCTTCCACCAAATCGGAGCGCAGCACCTTGACAGCTACATAGCGGTCTAGTTTGGGGTGATAGGCGCGGTAAACGCGGGCCATGCCGCCCTTCCCCAAGAGTTTCAGGATGCGGTATTTGCCAAGGGTTTGTCCTTTTAGGGATGTGGGGGGCATGGGTTTCGAGTTGCGAGTTGCGAGGTAGGAGGTAGGGGTTAGGAGGTAGGAGGTTGGATATTAGATATTGGATATTGGGGATTGGATATTGGAGGTTGGAGGTTGGGAAGTGGGGTACGAGGTGATGAGGTGAGGGGGGGAGCGGGTTAGCGGATTAAGGGTCGAGGGGGCTTTTGACGGCGGAGGGGCCTTTGTTGAGGACGTGAGTATAAATCATGGTGGTTTTTACGTCCTTGTGGCCGAGGAGTTCTTGGACGGTGCGGATGTCGTAGCCAGCTTCAAGGAGGTGGGTAGCGAAGCTGTGGCGAAAGACGTGGGGTGTGACGTGTTTGTGGATGCCGGCTTGTTTTGTGGCGGCTTTGATGGCTTTTCGAAGGCTGCTTCCATTACGGTG
>DAOUWT010000361.1 GCA_030666985.1 Chloroflexota bacterium | reverse complement strand
CTCCACCCGCAGGATGTGGCCATCCTGCTCGAGCGTAGTGAAACAACCCTCAACGAATTTCCGCCGTGATGTACTAGTTACTACCGATTTATGTCAATCCGCTTGCATGCAATAGTTCTACAACTTCTTCAATCAAGAACGGCAAATTAGGCTTAGTGAATGAAAGTTCCGGCGCTGAGATGCGGTTATGTTTTATATCGGGAGGAACATGTTTGTGATGCGGATTAGTACTGGCCAATTCCAGAATGTGCGGATGTGGAAACGGATCGTACCAGTACAACTTTTTCTTAGCAGAGTATGTAGCTGTACAATACTTCTTGGCAGATAAGGAGACGAGTTGTTCAAATGTCAGGTCACTGACGGACACTTAGCTGACGGTACTCCTGTTCGAGTTTCTGTTGTGTTTTACAAAGCGCAGCCCACTCAAGGAAATCCATCCGATATTCATCGTAGGCGTCGAATTCGGACAATTCCCCACTGGTAAACGCCTGATAAAACTCTGGCGATAAAATACTATATTCCCTTTCAAACTCGATTAATTGTTTTTCGAGCAGGCCAAGGTCATTTATTAGCTCATGTAACACTATCATCGGATCGCTCCTTTAAAAAACTTTGTATACAGAGTAATTGGTAAACGTATTATATCAGGCCCCAGAACTCACTCCCGAAACTTCTCGACGCGATATACAGAGACGCTCAGCCCCTTTTCCCGCCAGGCATCCATGGATGCGCCCATCTTGTGGCACAAGCGGCTTAGGAACTGCTCCGGCTCCGGAAGCTGCTCCCAAACCTGCGGCAAAAAGGTGGCCCGGCGTATTCCGTCCTCGATAACAACCCCATCCACCCCCGGACGCAGCTTCTGTAGCAATTCTTCTGGCGTTTCATATTCCAAGGGTTGGGGAGGTGTCAGCCGGGAGACTTCAACTTTTATTTCTGAAAGCTCACCTGGGGTGAGGTTGGGAAAGCGGTAATCGTGGAGCGCAGCCGCCACTGCCCGCGCTTGAACGTCGTGGGCCAAGGGTTGAGAGGCTTCTAAGGTGCCAATGCAGCCCCGGAGTTTTCCCTTCTTCTTCAAGGTGACAAAGGAAGCTCCCGGCTCTCTCAGACTCGGCGGCAGGGCTTCTAAATCTACATTCGGGAGTGATTGGCCTCGAATCTTCGTTTCTAAAGCCTGGCGGGCGATTTCCAGTAAAATGTGCTGTTCTTGTTCCGTTAGTTTTTTGGTCATAATATTGCACCGGGAGGAAGTATAAGGGTAAGCAAGGTAAGCAGGGTAGACAAAGATAGGGTAAAATAGTGATGAGTGACGAGTGATGAGGACAACCAGGCCACTCGACTATTGACTACCTGACTATAAGACTAACGACTACCAGACTACCGACTACCTCTATTATAACAATGAAAACACAAAAAGACTCCCAATCTCAGCGATCGGTCTGGGGCATCCTTGCCCAAACCATAAAAGCCATTTTATCAGTTTGCGTCGTGGCGGTGCTGGCTGCGACACTCTTCACCTCGTGGCCGGCCACGGGGATTGCAGCTAGTTTTGTTTCAGGCAGCGGGAATGGTTCTTCTCCTGCCGGGGAGGCGACGGCCACTGCTCAACCCGATTATCACGTGGGGCTGGTTGTCGGGCACTGGGGAAATGACTCCGGGGCTGTGTGCCCTGATAGCTTGGGTGGATACAAAGAAGTCGATATCAATTACATTGTGGCAGATTTGACACAGCAATATCTCCGAGCTTATGGCGTGACAGTTGACCTCCTCAAGGAATTCGACGACGACTTGGAAGGCTATGAGAGCAACGCCCTTGTTTCCATCCACGCCGACACCTGCGAACGTATTGAAGGCCACACTAGCGGCTTCAAGATTGCGGAAACCAAAGCTAACCAGCGCCCCGAGCAAGCCACGCGCTTATTAAGATGTCTCGAGAACCGCTATGCTGCCGTTACTGGCCTGTCCCTTGACCCGGATCGCATTACCGTTGATATGACCGAGTACCACGCCTTCGACGAAATTCACCCCAACACTCCGGCAGTGATCATCGAAACGGGTTATATGAACCAAGATCAATATCTTCTAATTAAAGAACCAGATAGAGTAGCCCGCGGAATCGCTGACGGTATTATGTGCTATCTCAAACGAGAGCCGATCTCCCCGGAAGAATAAGGAGTGAAGCGTGTTGCGTGTTGCGTAAATTCACGTATCACGTCTTCACGTTTCACGTTTAACCATGAAACCAGAACTAGAATCTCTTAAGTTAGCGAAAGACGCCCTCGCCAAGGGAGATAGGCAAGCTGCCCGGCGCTGGGCCTTGAAAGCCGCTCAATTGGCGCCCCAGGCGGAGGAGCCTTGGCTGTATTTAGCGGCCTTGTCTTCGCCTAGAGCGAGTCTCGCTTATCTCAAGAAAGCCTTGAAAGCCAACCCGGAGAGTCAGAAGGCGCGGGCGGGGATGCACTGGGCTATTCAACGCTGGCGGGACATTGAACCCAATACCCCTCCCCGGCGTAAGCTGATTTCTGGCCCTATCTCGCCTGAGGCCTTTGTCACCTCCCGGCCGGCGGTCTTGCCCTGGTTTTTGAGTATCCTCATTGTGGCAGCCGCTCTGGTGGCGTGGCTGTGGACGCCGGATTTTTCGTTCGCGTTCCCTTTGCTCCAACCTTCCCCCGTGGCTGAGAGGAATTACAGCAAGGCAACTTTTACTCCCACCCCGACGGCTACATTTACGCCGACGCTGACGCCCACCTCCACGCCTAG
>DAOUWT010000386.1 GCA_030666985.1 Chloroflexota bacterium | reverse complement strand
CGTGAGCCCAACCCCCGGGCGCCGGCCCACCCTAGGGCGTGGCACACCCCCCCCAGCGAGGAAAAACCCGGGGGGTTGGGTACAAACCCCAGGGCGAGGTTTCCCCCCCCCCCAGCCGCCCCCCCCCCGCCAATCCCTAACGAGGAATGAATAATTATCCGCCAGACTATCTCACAGAGACCGCTAAGACCAAAAAAGAGGAAGGACTTTTATGGCTGCAAAATTTACGAAAAACGCGGTTGGGCGCATGATCCCAACAGAAATCAATGGTAAACCGGTAATCCCTTTCCAGGGCGTGGGGCAATACAAACCGACCGGGCGCAGGTATGCTCCCCCGCTTGTGACTTGCGCAGACTATCCCGCCGATGGGGACAAGCGCGTGCCGGATTTGAAAACCGCCCTCGTGAAGGCTGGGATAAAGGACGGGATGACCATCTCCACCCACCATCACTTTCGCAACGGCGACTTGGTTGCTAATCAGATTTTCGAGATTGCTTCTGAGCTAGGCGTGAAAGACTTAATTTGGTTCCCCTCCGCCTCTTTCCCTTGCCATGAGCCAATTATTGAATACCTCAAAGATGGCACAATTCACCATATTGAAGGGAGCATGAATGGCCCCTTGGGGCGATTTGCCTCTCAAGGCAAGATGCGTGGGGCAGGCGTGTTGCGCTCCCACGGAGGACGTTACCAGGCCGTGCAGGATGGCGATGTGGTGATTGATATTGCCGTCATAGCCGCGCCAACCGCCGATCCATTCGGCAATGCCAACGGTCTCACCGGGCCATCATCCTGCGGGCTGCTGGGTTTTGCCTTGGCTGATTCACAATACGCTCATAAGGTCATTGTGGTTAGTGATAATATAATTCCTTTCCCTTGCATCCCCTGGCAAATTCAGGGAAACTACGTTGACTACGTTGTAGAAGTGGATCAGGTTGGTATTCCTGAAAAGATCATTTCTGGCACCACCAGAATTACCAAAAGCCCTGACCGCCTTTTCCTAGCCGAACTGACCGCTAGATTCTGCGATATCACCGGTATAATCCATGACGGGTTCTCGTTCCAAGCCGGAGCGGGAGGCACTTCCCTAGCCATCGGAAATTATTTTGGCGAGATCATGCGCGAAAAGGGAATTAAAGCTCGCTTTGCCCGGGGCGGGAGCAATAAATATTTGGTGGACATGCTGGAAGAGGGTTTAGTTGAATATATATTGGATGGGCAAACCTTTGACTTGGACGGCGTCCGCTCCATGCGGGAGAACCCTCACCATGTTGATACCAGCCCCTTCACCAGCTATAACTATCACGAAAAAGGCAACTTTGCCTCAATACTGGATGTGGTTATTTTGGGCGCTACTGAGGTGGATGTCAACTTCAACGCCAATGTTGTCACCCATTCCGATGGTTATTTGCTGCATGGTATTGGCGGATGGCAAAATTGTCTCGCGGGTAAAAACGTAATTTTACCCATTCCCCTTTTCCGCAATCGTATTCCCATTATCCGCGACGAAGTGACCACTATATGCGGCCCTGGCGAGTTAATAGACGTGATCGTCACCGAGCGCGGAATTGCTATCAATCCCCGCCGAACTGATTTGCTAGAAGCGGTCAAGGATTCAGATTTGCCCATCAAAACTATCCAAGAACTCAAAGCCGAAGCCGAGAAAATATGCGGTAAACCGGCCACTGTTGAAGTGGGAGAAAAGGTAATCGCGGCCATTAATTGGGTTGACGGCACGGTCATTGACGTAGTTAGAGAAGTGAAAGAATAAAAAAGGAGCACAATGAAAATCAACGAACTTTGGCCTGAACTGGCCTGGATCAAGGATAACGAACTTAGAGAAAAAACAACCAAAACTTGGGAACTAGCTCTGGAAAGAAGCGCACTAACCGCTGAAGACTTGCAACACATCCCTTTCACGCTATTGGCCGGCCCTGACCTAAAAGTCAGCTTCATGGATCACAAACGAGCCGTGGTTCACATTGCCAAAGAAAGCGCATTGAAAATGATCGAATTCTTTGGCGATGAGTTGCCAATTAACGTAGATGTGGTCATTGCTGGCGCTATCTTGGCTGATGTTGGCAAATTGCTGGAATATGAACTCGACGAAAACGGCAACTCATTCCAAGGGAATTACGGAAAATACCTGCGTCATCCATTCTCCGGCGTATCTCTGGCCGAAGAATGCGGCGTCCCCGCCGAGGTGTGTCACATCATCGCCGCCCACGCCGGAGAAGGTGACATGATCAAACGCACCACTGAGGCCTACATTGTTCACCACGCCGACTTTATGACCTTTTTACCGTTCAAGAGTAGACTGGTGACTAGGGACTAGTGACTAGTGACTGGGTGATTAGGAACTAGGAATCAGGTAATCAGTGAATCAGGAAAGCAGGAGAGCAGGGAATCAGGAGAGCAGG
>DAOUWT010000184.1 GCA_030666985.1 Chloroflexota bacterium | reverse complement strand
CCTTATGAATGGCAAACTGTTGCCAGCCGCCTCACCTGGAGCATGGGTAACGCCGTGGTTGCAGCCGCCCTTGATGCTCGAACCCAAATTTTAGATGTGGTCTCAGAAGCCTGGGAAGAAGACCCCGAAGATCTCGATATCCATGACGGCATTGTCATATCATATAAAAGCGAACAAGAAATACCTCTCAAAAACATTGTCGTCTACGGCATGCCCAAGCCTGATGATCAGGGCTGGATGGGAGGCCCAATAATAGGTCGCGGCAAGTTCATGCCAACTTATGTGACTGGCCTAGACCCAGAAACAGGCCAAGGAGAACGGTCAGTCGTTCACTATACTACCGGGATACAATCTGTTGAATTAGAAGTTGATTTGGATACAGGCCAGGTTGAAATCTTGAAGGGTGTCTCTGCTTATGATGTTGGCAGAGCCATTAACCCCGCCTTGGTTGAGGCTCAAATGGAGGGTGGTCTTGTCCAAGGTATGAGTTCGGCATTGTTTGAAGAATTAAAATTAGTGGATGGGCACCTCCAGAATCCCAGTTTTGTAGACTATCGCATTGCAACCACAATGGATGCCCCCGCTGAATTGATATCCATTATTGTTGAAGTCCCTCAGGATGATGGCCCGTGGGGGGCGCGTGGCGTTGGCGAACATTCTATGGTTCCCACCGCAGCCGCCATTGCTAATGCTATCTATGATGCTGTGGGTATCCGCATGGAAGGCCCGCCCTTCAGTGCAGAAAAAATCTATTTTGCTATGCAAGAAGCTGGGATTGTGGAATAATGCCCAATAAGATTTTGGTTACAGGTGCGGCTGGCAAAACTGGCAGAGCAATTATTCAGGCGTTAAGCGACTTGGACGTCTCTGTTAGAGCATTTGTGAGAAGTGAAGAACAAATTCCCACTTTGACATCATTGGGCGTCGATGATGTTTGGGTAGGGGATTTGCTCAATCCCGAATCGATTGAGCAGTCCCTTCAAGGGGTGCGGGCGATCTATCACATTTGCCCCAATGTCAGCCCCCATGAATTTAAGATTGGGAAGTTGGTGATTAATGCGGCTCTATCCGCGGGTGTGGAGCATTTTGTGTTCCACTCTGTGCGACATCCCCAGATCGAGAGGATGCCGCATCATTGGCAGAAGATGAGGGTTGAAGAATACTTGATTGAGTCCGGTTTACCTTTTACCATCCTTCAACCACCGGCTTATATGCAAAACATGCTGGCCCATTGGGATAAGATCACCGAGCAAGGTGTTTACCCCGTGCCGTATTCAAAAGATGTGCGTTCGTGTCTGATTGATTTAGACGATCTTGCCGAAGTGGCTGCTAAGATCCTCACCGAATTAAATCATGTCGGCGCTACCTACGAACTGGTAGGGGAAGAATCTCTGAGCCAAATTGAGATTGCTCAAATTTTGAGCAAAGAGCTAAACCGCACCGTAGAAGTGCAAGAAATCTCGGTTGATGTCTGGGAAGTTGGGGCCAGAAAAGCTGGTCTGGATGGATATCAACTCGATACTTTGAAGAAAATATTTGCTTACAGCAACAATTTCGGCTTTTACGGTAATTCAAATGTGCTGACGTGGCTGCTGGAACGGCCAGTGACATCTCTGGCAGAGTTTGTGCAAAAACAAATGTGAAAAAGAGGAGAATTCTCCTCGGCCTATGAATGAATTCATAGGCTAATGAACGAAACCCATTGAAATGGGTTATACATGATGTAATCCTCAACGCGATTTATCGCGTTTCGTCCCTTAGCCGCCGAATTCATTCGGTGGTATCTCAAAAGAGTTATAATAAGCGTCAAACAACATAACTCACGCATCACGCATTACGTTTCACTCATTACTCATCACGTTTTACTCATCAAGGAGTACACATTCTATGAAGCCGCCTCCCTTTGAATATTATGCACCCACCACGCTGGATGAAGCCCTGGCACTCATGGCCGAACACGGTTATGACGCTAAAGCTTTGGCTGGAGGGCAGAGTCTAATTCCAATGATGAACTTCCGGTTGGCGCAGCCTGAGATACTGGTTGACCTGAACAACATCGCCGACCTATCCTATATCCGACCCAGCGATGATGGGGGCGTGTTGATTGGGGCAATGACTCGCCACAAAACGGTTGGACACAGCCCGCTGATAGCTGAACGCGCCCCGCTGCTTCACGAAACCATGCCCAATATCGCTACGGAGCAAATCCGCAACCGGGGGACGTTTGGTGGCAGCCTTGCCCACGCTGACCCATCTGCCGAGTTAGTGGCGGTCAGCGTAGCATTGGATGCCCGCTTGCGAATATGCAGCCAAGAAGGCGAACGTTGGGTACCGGCCAAAGAATTTTTCGTCAGCTTATTTACCACTATTCTCGAACCTGAAGAACTGGTGGTAGAAATAGCTGTCCCACCCATGCCAGAACGCTCAGGGTGGTCGCTGAAAGAAGTTGCCCGCCGTCCCCACGACTTTGCATTGACAGGCGTTGTGGCCGTACTCACGTTAGATGACGAGAATCACTGCCAGCAAGTCAAGTTGGTCTATTTGAGCGCGGGAGACGGCCCCGTGGAGGGCATCCAGGCCGCCGCATCGCTCCAAGGGCAGCCGTTGACAGCAGAAAATATCCAAGCTGCTGCTGAGATCGCTGCCAGTGAGGACGTTGACCCCAGCAGCGATATTCACGCCACGGCAGAGTATCGCCGACATCTAGCAAAAGTTCTAACCCGGCAAACGCTAGAAGAGGCTTATGAACGGGCAATATCCAATACCCAATAACTGATATTAGATACTGGATATTAGATATTGGATACTGGATATTGGGTATTGGTATTATGAGGAGATTTTATAATGAGTGATTTATGCAACGTGACTGTTACTGTCAATGGCAATAGGTACGAACGCGATGTCGAACCACGCCTATTGTTGAGTGATTTCCTGCGGCATGAGCTTGGCCTGTTGGGCACACACGTTGGTTGTGAACATGGTGTTTGCGGGGCGTGTACAGTCTTGTTTGATGGTGAGCCGGTTCGTTCGTGCTTGATGTTTGCGGTGCAAGCTCAAGGCCACGAAATAACCACTGTGGAGGGCTTAGGGACTATGGAAGCTTTACATCCCCTTCAAGAAGCCTTTTGGGAAGCCCACGCCTTACAATGCGGGTTCTGCACGCCAGGCTTTTTAACCACCTTAGTACCGTTCCTGGAAGAACACCCAGACCCCGACGACGACGAAATTCGAGAGGCCATCTCTGGGAATCTCTGCCGTTGTACGGGCTACCAACATATTGTCGATGCGGTCAAGTTGGCGGCTGAGAAGATGAGGGCGTGAATGAGATATTAGATATTGGATAGTAGATATTAGAGGTTAGAAGTTGGAAGTTAGGTTTCCAATATCCAATCCCCAATATCTAATATCCAATAGAGGAGGAACCGTGACAAAAAAATTAATTGGAAAACGGATAAAACGAAACGAAGACCCCCGCTTGCTGACTGGAAACGCTTTATTTGTGGATGACGTAGAGATTCCCGGTATGTTATATGCGGCTTTTGTGCGCAGCGACTACGCCCACGCCCGCATTACGAGCATTGATGTTGCTGAGGCTCGCGAGCGGCCTGGGGTGGTGGCGGTGTTTACCGCTGAAGACATGGGCGACGATTGGGAACCTGGTCCCCCGCTGGTTTCTCCCCCTCCCACGCTGGATGATGTCATCTTTCACTCTCGCCGCCAGGCCCCTTTGGCCAAGGGCAAAGTATTCCACGTCGGAGAAGCCATTGCAGTTGTCATTGCAGAGAGCCGCTACATTGCTGAGGACGCGGTTGAAGATATATGGGTTGATTATGAACTCTTGCCAGCCGTTGTAGATATTGAAAAAGGCATCCAGCCTGACAGTCCCCTTGTCCATGACGACCTGGACTCAAATCTGGCCGCCCACATCCACCAGTGGAAAGGTGACTATGAGGCCGCTAAAGCTAAAGCTGACTTGGTGATCAAAAAACATTTCCTGATTGAACGTGGCGCGGCAGCAGCCATGGAAAATCGAGGCATTGTAGCCCATTGGGATGCTAAGAGCGAGCAACTGACAATATGGGATACAACCCAGGCCCCCATCCCTATCCGCAATGGGACAGCAGCCCGGCTGGGATTGTTGGAAAGCCAGGTGCGGGTGATTGCACCTTTCATCGGCGGGGCCTTTGGTCCCAAAATGATGATGTTCTATCCCGAGGAAATGCTGCTCCCCTGGATATCTATGAAACTGTGCCGCCCGATCAAATGGATAGAAGACCGGCATGAGAATTTCTACGCTACTACCCAAGAACGAGGACAAATCCATGATGCCGAATTGGCTTTATCTAGTGATGGACGTATTCTAGGGCTGAAGGATGACTTCTTGCACGACACAGGGGCCTACGACCCCTATGGCCTCACCACTCCACTCAACACCCAAAGTCATGTTATGGGGCCTTACGCCATCGAAAACTTCTCCTCGGAAATACGGGTTGTCTTCACCAACAAGACCATTGTCACCCCCGTGCGTGGAGCCGGACGCCCTCAAGGCGTTTATGTCATTGAGCGTCTCCTAGACACAGCCGCCAAGGAACTTGGCATTGACCGGATAGAGATCCGCAAACGCAATTTCATTCCCCCCGAGGCTTTCCCTTATAACCACGAAATAATTGATCAGGCTTTTGCAGAGTTGGTATTGGACAGTGGCAACTATTTGCCAGTAATCGAGAAGGCCGCCGAAATGATAGGCTATGAACAATTTTTGAAAGAAGAGCAACCGCGACTGCGTGCCCAAGGTAAACATGTGGGAATTGGCGTTCTCCCCTTCATTGAAACAACCGGAGTTGGCCCTTACGAGGGCGCTCGCGTACAAGTTGAACCAAGCGGCAAGATCAACGTTGCCACGGGTGTTGGGACACAGGGGCAAGGACACTTTACTTCTTTTGCCCAAATTGTTTCTGAACAATTAGGCACGGATGTGCGCGATGTGCATCTTACCACCGGAGATACGTCTAAATTCCATTGGGGGACAGGAACTTTTGCCAGCCGGGGGGCGGTGGTTGCAGGGAATGCGGTACATGCAGCGGCCTCCAGCGTGCGCCAGAAAGTACTCAAACAGGCTAGTAAAGCGCTGGAAACTCCCCCGGAAGAGATCGAACTGGTGGATGGGATGGCACGCGTGAAAGATGCTCCCAGCAAATCTATCAGCCTAGGTGAATTGGCTACGCTAGCCAATCCTCTCCGTGGCGCGGTGGAGCCAGGCACGAAACCCGGCTTGGAAGCTACCGATTATTTCGGCCCCCAATACGGAGCTACCGCCTTTGGAGTCCACGCCATAATACTCGAAGTAGATATCGAAACCATGATGGTGGAAATCAAGCGTTACGTTGCCGTAGAAGACTGTGGCACAATACTTAACCCCCTAATTGTCGATGGTCAGATTCACGGAGGGGTTTCTATGGGTATTGGGAATTCATATTATGAAAAACTCCATTTTGACGAAAGCGGACAGTTGCTAAACGCTTCTCTGGCAGATTACTTAATTCCAACATCTATGGAGATGCCACACCGCATTGAGATTGGTCATGCGGACACTAAATCTCTAAGCGCGTTGGGAACCAAGGGCGTTGGTGAAGCGGGCGCGATTCCCGTGCCGGCTTGCTTTGCCCAAGCTTTGGAGGATGCTTTGCACGATTTCAATCTTGAAATTCTTGAAACACCGCTCAGTCCTAACCGGTTGTTCGAGTTACTATACACTGAGGAGAGATAAGCATCCACTCCCTGTTG